>NZ_JBDNXE010000140.1:0-9170 GCF_047721585.1 Gluconacetobacter sp. | reverse complement strand
GGGGGGGGGGGGGGGGGGGGGGGGGGGGGGGGGGGGGGGGGGGGGCCCCCCCCCCCCCCCCCCGCCGCGAAGGCGCCCGATGGGATCGATGCCCCGTCTTACGGCGCATGGGGCTTCGATATGGACGGGCGCGACCTGTCGATCGCGCCGGGCAATAATTTCTTCGGTTACGCGAATGGCCGGGCGGTACACGATATCGTCATTCCGCCCGACATGACGGCCTATGGGCCGTTCAACATGCTCCATGAACTGTCGCGCAAGCGCGTGCAGGATATCCTGAACGACCTGGCGGCCCATCCGGTGGCCGATCCCGTGACGGTCGACCAGAAGCTGGGCACGTTCTACGCCACCTTCATGGACGAAAAGGGGATCGAGGCGCGGGGGACCACGCCGCTCGCCGCCGACCTGGACGCCGTTCGCGCGGTGGGAGACCGGAGCGCCTTTGCCGCCCTGCTGGGACATGCGCAGACGGGGTTCCAGCATTCGCTGTTCGGCATGGGCATCCAGCCGGATGCCAAGGACCCGACGGTTTATGCGCTGACGCTGGACCAGGGCGGGCTGGGCCTGCCGGATCGCGATTATTACCTGAAGCCCGCGCTGGCGGCGAAGAAGACCGCCTATCAGGCTTATGTCCAGCAGGTCCTGACCCTGATCGGATGGCCGGATGCCGCGAAGCAGGCCCAGGCCATCGTGGCGTTCGAGACCCGGCTGGCGGAGGTTCACTGGGCGCGGCAGGACATGCGCGACCCCGACAAGACCTATAACCCCATCAATGTTGCCGATCTGGCCAGGCGTGCGCCCGGCTTCGACTGGGCGGCTTATCTGACGGGCGCCGAACTGCCCGAGACGATCGTGAAATCGGGCACGCTGATCGTCGGCGAGCCCGACGCCGTTGTCGGCGAGGCGAAGATTGCGTCGGAAACGCCGTTGGACACGCTGCGGGCGTGGCTGGCCTTTCATCTGGCGGGCAGCGCCGCGCATTACCTGCCCAAGGCGTTCGTGCAGGCATCGTTCGATTTCAACGACCGGACGCTGGGCGGCCAGCCGCAATTGCCCGACCGGTGGAAGCGCGGCGTGACCGCCACCGGCCATGCGATGGGCATGGCGCTGGGACAGACCTATGTCGCGCGCTATTTCCCGCCGGAATACCGGCGGATGATGGAATCGCTGACCACCGAACTGAAGGCGGCCTTCCGGGTGCGGTTGCAGCATAATACTTGGATGGGGGCGCAGACCCGCGCCGCCGCCGTGCAGAAGCTGGACCATTTCACCATCCAGATCGGTTACCCCAAACGCTGGCGGGATTATTCGACCCTCGTCGTCAGGCAGGGGGACGCCTATGGCAATGCCGCCCGCGCCGAAGCCTTCGAATGGCGGTACTGGCTGGGTCATCTGGGCCACCCGGTCGATCGGGACGAGTGGGACATGACCCCGCAGACGGTCAATGCCTACAATAACCCCCTGTTCAACGAGGTGGTGTTTCCGGCCGCGATCCTGCAGCCGCCCTTCTTCAACCCCAAGGCGGACCCGGCGGTCAATTACGGTGCGATCGGCGGTGTGATCGGCCATGAGATGACGCATTCCTTCGACGATGAAGGGCGCAAGTTCGATTATATGGGCCGCCTGAAGGAATGGTGGACCAAGGACGACGCGGCACGCTTCAACACGCTCGCCGATCGCTTCGGCAAGCAGTACGACGCCTTCGAGGTGTTGCCGGGCGTGCATGTGAACGGCAAGCTGACGATGGGCGAGAACATCGCCGATCTGGGGGGGCTGACGCTGGCGCTGGATGCCTATCATGCCTCGTTGCACGGCAAGCCGGCCCCGGTGATCGGCGGCCTGACGGGGGACCAGCGCGTGTTCCTTGGCTGGGCGCAGGTCTGGCGGCAGAAACTGCGTGACGACACCATCCGCCAGCGCGTGATGACGGACCCGCATTCGCCGGCGCAGGCGCGGGTGAATATTCCGATGCACAATGTTGATGCCTGGTACAAGGCCTGGAACGTCAAGCCGGGCGACACGCTGTATCTGAAGCCTGAAGAGCGGGTGAAGATCTGGTGACGGCGGGAAACCGCGTAGTCTGAGAACAGGGGCGGGGCGGTTTTTTGCCGTTCCGCCCCTTGCGCAAACGGGTGCCACCTGCTGGAACCACCCTCGTGATCGGGGAGAGGTGCGATGACGACGGTGACGCTTGGCCATCCGGAAACCATCCTGCACGCGGCCGCTGCCGCGGCAGTCGTGCGTGTGCTGGAAGCTTATGACCTGGACGTCGAATACGTTACCGGTAGCCGGGACGAGCTGACGGCGGCCATGAAGGCGGGCGGGATCGACCTGTTCGTGTCCGCGTGGCTGCCCGATGTTGATGCTCTGTGGGCGGACCCGTCGCTGGGCATGGACCCGCTGGGTGAGTTGTACAAACCTGTTTTCGGCTGGTTCATGCCTGAAGGCTGCGCGCCGGGCGTGGTTTCGATCGCTGATCTGGGGCTGGATGACGGAGTGGTCAACCGCAACATCGTGGCGGCGGAATCGGTGCTGGAACGGGTGCGACTCGGCGTCGGGTCCTATGGGCTGACGGAGCGCGGCTTCACCATCGATGCCCGTCCCGATGAAGAGGCCTGGCAATATGCCGCGAAGGCGATCGAGACCGGCGAGGCGGCGGTCCTGCCGCTGTGGCAGCCGCATTTCCTGCACCATGGCGGCCGGCTGCGGTCGCTGGAAGACCCCAGGACCGTGCTGGCCGGCGAGCAGGCGGCCCGGATGCTGGTGCGTCGCGAGGCGCGGGCGGAACTGGATTCCGACCTGCTGGATGAGCTGGACGAGCTGATGCTGGGCCACAAGGTGGTGAGCGCGCTGGAATATGCGGTGCGCTGCGACGGCATGACCGGCGATGAGGCGGCCGAGGCCTGGCAGCGCGGAAAGCTGCTGCCCCGATAGGGCCATGGTGCATGCATCCTCTCTGACGACCGGATCGGCCGGTGATCTGCGTGAAGTCGATTACTGGCTGTTCGGGGCCTTGCGGCCGCGCTCCCGCGCGCTGCGTGTGCTGGTGGCCGGGGGCGACGCGGCGCGTGCGGCGCGACTGACGGAGAGCCTGGTGGCGGAGGGGCGACCGGGGGAGGTCGGGTTTCTCGCTGCCGGTGCGCCGCTCCCGTCTTCTGTTTACGATTATATTGATTGCGACCTAAGCGCGGAGGCGGAGCCGGGGGCTCGGCTGGAGGCCCTGGGCGGGGTGCTGGCGCCGGGCGGCGGCATCCGCGTGGTGATGCCCGCATCGGATGGGCGCGGTGGTGGCTGCGCTGTCGGTGGGCTGTTCGACCTGCTGGCGGCGGCGGGGCTGGCGCCTGTCTGCCTGATGGCGCCGCTGGAATATGAGCCGGCGCTTCTGGAGGCGGACCCGGCCTTTTGCACCGATCTCGACTTCGTGCCCGATCGCGCGCGGGCCGGTCTGGCCGAGTTGCTTGGGGTAGGGCGGGCGTTTCAGGTGGCTTATGTTCGCCGGGTGGGTGAGGTCGTGGGGCGGGCCGATCCGATGGACCCGGCGTGTGTGCCGGTGCTGCGGGGCCTGGACGGGTTGGGTCTCTCGCGGCTGATGCGGCCCGATAATCGGTTGCCGGTCCGTCTGGCGGGGCGTGAAGTGCTGGTGCCGGTCATTTCGCAGGCGCGCGGGCTGCTGCCGCTGGTCGATGGCAGGCGCACGGTGGGCGAACTGGCGGCGCTCCTGGATAATCGGGGCGTCGATGCCGCGCAGTTCCGGCAGGTGTGGCGGATAACCTTCGCGACCTTCGCCGGGCTGAACCAGCTTCTGCTTCAGGCGCCGTTGTGAGCGGGCGGCCGGATGCGCCGCTCGCCATCGTGATCTTCGGGGCCGCGGTTCATCCCGACGGCACACCTTCCGCCACATTATGCCGCCGGGTCGCGGCGGCCGAGGCTTTCGGGCGGACCTGCGCGGCGCCGCTGTTCGTGCCGACCGGCGGCAGCCTGGGTGGGCGCCCGGCCGAGGCGCCCGTGATGGCGGAATTGCTGCGCCGGGCCGGGGTGCCGGACTCGGCGATCCTGATCGAGGCGACGGCGCGGGATACGCTGGACTCGGTGCTGGCGTGCTCCGTGCTGCTGCGGGCGCGTGGTTATCGCGGCGCCGTCGCGGTTGCCAGCAGCGGCTATCACCTGCCGCGCTGTCTGGTGCTGATGCGGCTGGCGGGCTGGCGGGTGGTGCGGGTGCCCCCGCCCCAGGTACCGGCGGCCCGGAGCCTGCGGCGGCGCTGGTTCTGGCGCCTGCGTGAAGTCGCGGCGCTGCCATGGGACGCCCTGCTGCTGGTGCTCCGTCGCCGTGAGGCCATGCCGCGCGATTGACAGGCGCCGCGTCCTGTCGGCATTTCGCGGGCCGGAACGTGAGATTTCTTTTGGATAATGAGGACAGCATGACCGTTCACGCCTTCATCTTCCCCGGTCAGGGTAGCCAGTCCGTCGGGATGGGCGCCGAACTGGCCGCAGCCTTCGCCCCGGCGCGCGAAGTGTTCCAGGAAGTCGACGATGCGCTGAACCAGAAGCTTTCCGCCCTGATCTTCGAGGGGCCGATGGAGGATCTGACCCGCACCGAAAATACCCAGCCTGCCCTGATGGCGGTGTCGCTGGCGGTGCTGCGGGTGCTGGAGAAGGAAGGCGGGCTGGAGCTGAAGCGCGTGGCCGCGCTGGTGGCCGGGCATTCGCTGGGCGAATATTCGGCGCTGGCGGCGGCGGGGTCGTTCGGGATCGCGCAGACGGCGCGCCTGCTGCGCCTGCGCGGCACGGCGATGCAGAAGGCAGTGCCCGCGGGCGAGGGCGGGATGGCGGCGCTGATCGGCGTGGATCTGGACGAGGCGCGCGCGATCTGCGCCGAGGCCGCGATCCTGCGCGTGGAAGGCGAGCCGGACCGCACGGAAATCATCGAAGTGGCCAACGATAATGGTGGCGGACAGATCGTCATTTCGGGCCGGGCGACGGCGATCGAGCGGGCGATTCCGATTGCCAAGGCGCGCGGGGTGAAGCGGGCGGTGGTGCTGCCGGTGTCGGCGCCGTTTCATTGCTCGCTGATGGCCCCGGCGGCCGACGCGATGGGCGAGGCGCTGGAGCGGGCCGAGATCGCGCCGCCGGTGGTGCCGCTGGTGGCCAATGTCTCGGCGGCCAAGGTGACCGACCCGCAGGCGATTCGCGACCTGCTGGTGCGGCAGGTGACCGGCACCGTGCGCTGGCGCGAGAGTGTCGAGGCGATGGCGGCGATGGGCGTCGACAGTTTTGTCGAACTGGGGGCGGGAAAGGTGCTGTCCGGGCTGGTGCGGCGGATCGCGCCCGATGCGGCGGCCCGTTCGGTCGGCACCCCGGCGGATATCGAGGCGTTTCTCGCGTCGTTATAAGAGATGGTTTTTCAGGCAAGGACGGGCTGATGTTCAGGTTGGATGGCAAGACCGCGCTGGTGACGGGCGCATCGGGGGGAATCGGTGCCGCGATCGCGCGGACCCTGCATGCCCAGGGCGCACGCGTGGTACTTTCCGGCACGCGCGAGGCGGTGCTGGCCGCCGTGGCCAGCGAGATCGCGCCCGATGGCGAGCGGGTCCATGTGTGCCCCGCCGACCTGTCGGACCCGAAGGCGGCCGATGCGCTGGTGGCCGCCGCCGAGGTCGCGGCCGGCGCGCCGCTGGATATCCTGGTCAATAATGCCGGCCTGACGCGGGACGGACTGGCGATTCGCATGAAGGACGAGGACTGGAACCGCGTGATGGACGTGGATCTGGCCGCGCCCTTCCGCCTGTGCCGCGCCGCGCTGAAGGGCATGCTGCGCCGCCGGGCCGGGCGAATCGTCAGCATCGCCTCGATCGTCGGGGTGACCGGCAATGCCGGCCAGGCGAATTATGCGGCGGCCAAGGCGGGCATGATCGGCATGAGCAAATCCCTGGCGCAGGAAGCCGGGTCGCGCGGCGTGACCGTCAATGTCGTGGCGCCGGGCTTTATCCAGACCGCGATGACCGACGTGCTGCCCGAGGCGCAGCGCGAGAAGCTGCTGGGCGGCATTCCGCTGGGGCGGATGGGCAAACCGGAGGATATCGCGGCGTCCGTCGCCTATCTGGCATCGGACGAGGCCGGGTGGATCACGGGCACGACGCTGAACGTCAATGGCGGGATGGCGATGCCCTGATCGGCGGGGAACACGCTGATTCCGCTGGACGCAGGCCGGGATATGGCGGACAACAGGCCGATTTCGCGAAGGCGGATTTCAGGTTTTGGCAGCGGATTATGACGGAAAGAAGGTCCGCCGCCTTGGCGAGTGCCGAGGAACCGTGCTAATCCGCCGCTGCTTCGTCCGGAAGCGGGCTGGGCATGGTCCGGCAGTTCCGTTTCGCGGGACGTCAGACAGGACGAATGAATTTCGAACCGCCCGTATCTCATTGGGGCAGACAGGAAGCGAAGACAGATGAGCGAAATCGCTGACAAGGTTAAGAAGATCGTGGTCGAGCACCTCGGCGTCGAGGAAAGCAAGGTCACGCCGGAGGCCTCCTTCATCGACGATCTGGGCGCGGACAGCCTGGATACGGTCGAGCTGGTGATGGCCTTCGAAGAGGCTTTCAGCGTCGAGATCCCGGAAGATGCAGCCGAGAAGATCGCGACCGTGAAGGACGCCATCGACTACATCGAGAAGCAGAAGGCCGCCTGAGGCTGCTTCTACGGAACGTCGGATTTTGTGATCAGGGAGCGGTGCGGGTTGATACAATCTGCCGGAGGAGCGTCGGGACGTCGGCGCGTTGTTGTTACCGGTATGGGCATTGTCAGCCCGCTCGGGCTGGGGCTCGAACATAACTGGTCGCGCCTGATCGCCGGCGAAAGCGGGATCGGCCGCATTGCCTCGTTCGATCCCTCGGACCTGCCGGCGCATGTCGCCGGCGAGGTACCGGCCGGGCCGACCGAGGCGGGCTGCCTGACCCTGTCCGACTGGGTGCCGGTCAAGGACCAGAAGAAGATGGATCGCTTCATCCATCTGGGTCTTGTCGCGGCGACCGAGGCGGTCGAGGATTCCGGGTGGAAGCCCGAATCCGAGGAAGACCGCTGCCGGACCGGCGTGATGATCGGTTCGGGCATCGGCGGACTACAGACGATTTACGATGCGTCGATCACGGTGCATGAGGGGCGGGCGCGTCGCCTGTCGCCCTTCTTCATTCCGTCGGCGCTGATCAATCTGGTCTCCGGCCATGTTTCGATCAAATACGGTTTCAAGGGCCCCAACCATTCGGTTGTGACCGCGTGCGCCTCTGGCGTGCATGCGATCGGCGATGCCTCGCGCCTGATCATGCTCGGCGATGCCGACGTGATGGTGGCCGGCGGCGCCGAAGCGGCCGTGTGCCCGTTGGGCATTGCCGGGTTCAGCTCGGCCCGTGCGCTCTCCACCGCGTTCAACGCCGAGCCGGAGAAAGCCTCGCGTCCCTGGGACCGGGATCGCGACGGCTTCGTGATGGGCGAAGGCGCGGGCATCGTGGTGCTGGAAGAATACGAGCACGCGAAGGCGCGTGGCGCCAAGATCTATGGCGAGATCATCGGATACGGCATGTCGGGCGATGCGTACCACATCACCGCGCCGGCCGAGGGGCATGAGGGTGCCTATCGCGCCATGCAGGCCGCCGTGGGCAGCGCCGGCATCGCGGTTTCCGATATCGGCTATGTGAATGCCCATGGCACGTCGACCATGGCCGATGACCTGGAATTGCAGGCAGTCGAGCGTCTGTTCGGCGATGCGGCGAGCCAGGTCGCGATGTCGTCGACCAAATCCGCGATCGGCCATCTGCTGGGTGCGGCCGGTGCCGTCGAGGCGATTTTCTCGATTCTGGCGATCCGCGACAATGTCGCGCCGCCGACGCTGAACCTGGACAATCCGTCCACCGAAAGCGTGATCGACCGCGTGGCGCATGAGGCCCAGCGCCGCAAGATCGATATCGCCCTGTCGAACAGTTTCGGGTTCGGCGGCACCAACGCCAGCATCATCGTTCGCGGCGTCTGAGCCTGCGCGGAATGACGGATCGGGCGCCTGCCTGATCCGCTTCCGGGGGCCTTGTTTTTGACATCGTGACGCGGAAAAAGAGCATCATGCTCAAGCGTCTTCTGATTTTCAGCCTGAGC
The DNA here is from genome assembly GCF_047721585.1 of Gluconacetobacter sp. NCBI lineage: Bacteria > Pseudomonadati > Pseudomonadota > Alphaproteobacteria > Acetobacterales > Acetobacteraceae > Gluconacetobacter > Gluconacetobacter sp. Next base: position 1,031 of record NZ_JBDNXE010000140.1, on the reverse strand, counting down.
CTGCTGCTGGTGGTGTGCGCGGCAGGCGGGGGCATTGCCGCCTGGGGATGGTGGCAATATGGCGCGCCGGGACCGGCGCCCGAGGCCCGCGCGGTGGTCGTTGCCCGTGGTGGCCTGGCCAGCACGGCGGCGACCTTGCAGCGCGCAGGGGTGATCGCGCCGGGGCGGGCCAGTGACCTGCTGTTTCGCGTGGCTGTGCATCTGACCCGCCAGGATGGTGTTCTGCACGCGGCCGAACTTGAATTTCCCGCCCATGCCTCGCTCCGCGACGTGCTGTTCGTGCTGCGCCATGCCAAGCCGGTGGTGCATCGTCTGACCGTGCCCGAAGGGTTCTCCGCCCTTCAGGTGGCCGATCTGATCGACCGGGCGCCGGTGCTGACGGGGCCGCCGCCTGGGCCGCCGGCCGAGGGCAGCGTTCTGCCGCAGACCTATGATTATGAATGGGGGACGCCGCGTGTCGCGCTGCTGGCGCGGATGCAGGCGGCCATGGAGGCGACGCTGGAGACCGTCTGGCGCGAGCGGGTGCCTTTGCCGGAGATTCCCGATCGGCGGACGCTGGTCGTGCTGGCCTCGATGGTGGAGCGTGAGACCGCGATTGCGGCGGAGCGTCCGCTGGTGGCCCGTGTCTTTCTCAACCGGCTGCGCCTGGGTATGCGGCTGCAATCCGATCCGACCGTGGTCTATGGGATCAATCGTGGGGCCGGGCCGCTGGGCCATGGCCTGACGCGGGCCGAACTGGACGCGCCGGGTGCCTATAACACCTACACATTGCCGGGCCTGCCGGCCGGGCCGATCTGTGCGCCGGGCCTGGCGTCACTGGAAGCCGTGGCGCATCCCGCCGAAAGCGACGCGCTGTATTTCGTCGCCGATGGCAGCGGCGGGCATGCCTTTGCCGGCAGTCTGGCGGAGCATAACCGCAATGTCGGTGCCTGGCGGGGGCGGCCCGGCCCGGGCCAGTGAGTGTGAACGGGGACGGTGAGGGGGGGCCGGGGGGGGGCGGGGGGGGGAGGGGCCCCGGGCGGCCGCGGGGG
>NZ_JBDNXE010000139.1:0-9251 GCF_047721585.1 Gluconacetobacter sp. | reverse complement strand
GCGGGGAACCGGCGCGGGTTTCGGCTGCTGGATGGGGGCGGCGCGCGGCTTGGGCGCGGAAAGCTCGGCTGTCAGACGCGCGATTTCGGCACGGGCCGCGGACAGGCTGGCGCGCAGGGCCAGGATTTCCTCGTCACGGCTGGCCACGCCGGCCTGGGCTTCGGCCAGAACGATGTCGGCATGGCCGATACGGGTTTCCAGCGAGCGCAGGCTGGCCTGGGCATCGTGGCTGGCGCGGTCGGCGTCGTCGCGCTGCTTCTGCAACAGCTTTACCTGTAAGCGCAGGCGCTCGATTTCGCCGCTATCCTCCTGCGGTGCATGCATCGCACGGGCCGCCGGGCGGTTGAGGACATGATGTTCGACCCGGACATCACCATCCTGGACGAATTTCCGCCGCCGTTGTGCCGCATCGAAGGGGCGGGCCGTGGCGCGGGGCGTCGCTTGGGAGGATGAGGCAGGAGCGGATTGTTTCGAACCGAGACGGGATAGGGCGAGACGCAGCGCCTGCTCGTTGACCTCGTCGCGATTATCGTTGTCGGATTGTTCGGCGTCTGCGGCAAAGGGGAAGGTATCGTTATAGGATGCGGACATGGGGGTGTCTCTCAAAGTGGAGATGAAAATCGTGGGGAATGTTTGAAAATATGCCGGCGTGGGGGCGTGTTTTCTGTTTTGTTCATTTCATTCCGAACGAGGCGGGCATTGTTCTGTTGTTTCGCGCCGCGCCGGAATGACCGGATGCCGATTTCAGAGGGGCAACCGGTTCGGAACCGGTGAGTGCGAAGCGCATATGGATAAGAGAAATTGATCCAATAAGTTTCATATACTCTGTCTTCTGAAGAAAATGCAAGGCCATGTCGTTCGTAAGTTCTTGTGACATGGTGTCGCGGCACCGATGGCGCATGTGTGAAATTTCATGATCGTGTAATATTAAGCATTAAAATGGCGTAAATATCCGCGAATATTATACAATACGACAGATATTCCGTATCGTTTTTGGATTTCGTATGGATTCCGTGCCGGATTTTTCGATTGTTATTCTTTATTATTTTCATAATTCTATAGTGTATTGATGTTTTCCCTGCTTTATTTCTCTGATTGTGGTCAATTCGACGGAACGGAAGGTTTCATACGCGATTACAGTGAGGCGCCGAACGGAAGCAGAACGGTTTTTCGTCTTTTTCAGGTTCGGGAAGTCGGTTGAATAATAGACATCACGTTTATGTGATGTCTAGCGTGATTCGGACGTCCATGGGAATCGTGTGACCCTGCGCAGCCAGGCGTTCGGCAGCAAGCGGGAGGCTGCGTGGCCCGGAACTGCGCCGGGTTGTCGGGCGATTCGTGTAATCGGGCAGGGTTCTCAGGCGTCGCGGCTGCCGGGTTGCCAGGGAACGTCGTCCTGCCCGTCGTTATTCAGGTGCCGGGCCAGTACGAACAGGTAATCGGACAGCCGGTTCAGGCAACGCAGGACGGATGGGCTGACGAATTCTTCCTTGCGGAGCAGGACCACCTGGCGTTCCGCCCGGCGGGCCACGGTACGGGCCAGATGGGCATGGGCGGCGCCTGGACTGCCGGCGGGCAGCACGAAGCTGCGTAGCGGCGTCTGGCGGACGCGCAGGCGTTCCGTCGCCTGTTCGAGAAACGCGACCGCCGCGTCGCCGCCGCGAAAATTGTCGGCGTCGTCCGGCCCCTGCTCCGGCACGCATAATATGCCGCCGATATCGAACAGAAGAGACTGGATGCGCGCGAGGCATGCGGCATCGGGTGACGGGGGCGGCACATGCAGGCGCAGCACGCCGATCGTGGCGTTGGCTTCGTCCACCGCGCCCATGGCCTCGATCCGGGTACAGGATTTGTCGACCCGTGTGCCGTCGCCCAGCGAAGTCTGGCCGCGATCGCCTCCCCTGGTGACGACGCGGTCGATTCGGATGCTCATGCGGCGTTCCGGTCAGTGATGGGGGCGGTGATGGTGCCCGTGTTGGCCCAATGCTTTCGCCATGTCCAGATGCGACTGGATGGTGGACTGCATGTCGGTGGCGTAGGCCTTCAGGGCCGGGTCGGTGCCGTTGGCGGCTTCGGCCTGGAACAGCGGGGCCGCATTGTCGTGGCCGGCGATTTGCAGCGCGGTGAAATCGCGGTCGAAGACGCGGCCTTTTTCGGTCTTCAGGCTGTCCAGAACATGCTCTTCGTCCGTGTCCAGATCGTCGGGCAGGGTGGTGCCGTGCTGGTCGGCGATGGTCTTCAGCCGGTCCTGGCTGGCGGTGTGGTCGGCGACCAGGCGGGCGGCGAAGGCTTTGACGTGGGGATCGCGGGCCTGGGTATCGGCCAGCTTCGCCGCCGCGATGATGAAATCGTTGCTGCGGGCCGCGTTGTCGAGGAACGTGATGTCGGTTTCGGTCAGGGAGGGTGGCTGGGGTATGGGGGCGGGCTTCGGCGCGGTGGCGCAGGCGGCCAGCGGCAGGAACGCCGCGATGGGCAGCCAGCGGACATGTTTGGTCATTCGTTACTGATCCCTTTCGGACATGCGGATACAGGGGGAACGCGATCGTGCGGGTCGGGTTCTGGCCGTGGCGCTAGAGAGCGCGCAACTCTTCCATGCAGGTCACGAGGCGCCGGCGGATTCCCGGTTCCAGCGCGGAGTGTCCGGCGTCGGGCACCAGGGTGAGCGTGGCGGCTGGCCAGGCATGGGCGAGGTCCCACGCGGAGGTGGCGGGGCAGATCATGTCGTAGCGGCCCTGGACGATGGTGCCGGGGATATGGGCGATCCGCGCCATATGGGCCAGCAGGCCGCCGGGCGGCAGGAACAGGCCGTGGCGGAAATAATGTGCCTCGATCCGCGCCAGGCCGATCACCGCGCGGTCGCGGGCGAAGCCGGCGACCGCCGCGGGGGCCGGGATCAGCGTGGAGCAGGTGCCCTCGTAGCTGGACCATGCCCGCGCCGCCGGCAGGTGGATCGCGGGGTCGGGGTCGAACAGCAGCCGGCAGTAGGCGGCCAGCGGATCGTGCCGGGCCTGCGCGGGCAGGTGTTCGAGGAAGGCCGTGTGCGCGTCGGGAAAAACATGGGCCAGGCCGTGGAAGAACCAGTCCAGTTCGCTCGGGCGGCCCAGGAAGATCCCGCGCAGGACCATCGCGCGCACGCGCTCGGGGTGGGCCTGGGCGTAGGACAGCGCCAGCGTGGAGCCCCATGAGCCGCCGAACAGCACCCAGTCGGCGATGCCCAGTGCGGCGCGCAGATGTTCGATATCCCGCACCAGATGCGGCGTGGTGTTGGCGGTGACCGACGCATGAGGGCGCGAGCGCCCGGCGCCGCGCTGGTCGAACAGCACGATTCGCCAGTGGGTGGGGTCGAAGAAGCGGCGATGGACCGCGCCGCTGCCGGCACCGGGGCCGCCATGGAGGAACAGGACCGGCCGGCCGGCTGGATTGCCTGCCTGCTCCCAATAGATTTCGTGCCCGTCGCCGACGGGCAGGTAGCCGCTCTCGTATGGCGCGATGTCGGGAAACAGGTCATGGCGTGACATGGGGCGACTATACGGCAACCGGGGCGCCCGGCTAGACTGCGGCCGTGATGAGTGTGTCTGCTTCCTTTTCGCCTGTGCCGCGCGCGGCCCGGCTTTTTCTTGCATTGGGTGGCCTGCTGGGCCTGCTGTCGGTGGCCGGCGGCGCGCTGGCGGCCCATCTGCCCGATGCGATGTTCGCCGCGCCTTCCGGCCGCACGCTGGCGCGGGAGGCGGTGGAGATGGGCATGTGGCACGCGCCCGCGCTGCTGGCGGTCGGCATCCTGCTGTGCGTGCGGGGGCGGCGGGTGCCGCTGCTGCTGGCCGGTGCGGCCTTTGCGCTGGGGGAGGTGCTGTTCTGCGGTGCCGTCGGCTGGACGGGGGTGACGGGGCAGCATCTCGGCCCGGTCGCGCCCACCGGTGGCAGCCTGCTGATGCTGGCGTGGCTGCTGATGGCGGTGGACGGGCTGCGGCGATGACCACCGATATGCAGGGCGACGCGGCGCCAGTCGAGTTGCCGCACCCGGTGCGCGCGGCTTATCTGGCGGCTGAGGGGTTCGAGGACGCGCTGGCCGAGGAACTGGGGCGGCAGGGCGTGGAGATCATGGCGTGGCATGGTCGGCTGGCGCTTTCGGCCAGTCCGCCGGTTGCGGCGGCGTGGGCGCTGGATATCTGGCTGGAGCCCGAGCTTCATTCCATTGCCTCGATCGGCGCGGCGGCGGCGCTGTTGCGCGGCCGGCAGCGCAACTGGGCCTGCCATGCCGTGCGGCATCATCGTCGCGCGACGCTGATTGCCGACCGTCTGCCGCCGGTTGCGGCGCGGGCGCTGGTCTTTCCCGCAGCCGCGCCGAGCGGGCATCTGGGTGGGTGGACGCTGCTGGCGCCGGATATGCTGCTGCTGTCGACGCGCAAATCCTCGCCCTTCGTGAACGGGGCGGTGCCGTTCGTCGAGGATCGGGTGGGGCCGCCTTCGCGGGCCTATCTGAAATTATGGGAAGCCTGTGCCCGGCTGGGCGTCTGGCCGATGCCGGGGGAACGCTGCGTCGATCTGGGAGCGTCGCCCGGCGGGTGGACGTGGGCCATCGCGCAATGCGGGGCGGAGGTGGTGGCGGTGGATCGCGCGGACCTCGCGCCCCAGGTGGCCGCCATGCCGGGGGTGACGCTGCGCCGCGAAAGCGCGTTCGGGATCGAGCCCGCCGAACTGGGGGCGGTGGACTGGATGTTTTCCGACATCATCGCCTATCCGACGCGCCTGCTGGCGCTGGCCCGGCGCTGGATCGCGGGGGGCACGGCGCGGCGCATCGTGATGACCATCAAGTTCCAGGGCACCACCGACCACGAGACCGCTGCCGCGTTCGCCGCCATTCCGGGCGGGCGGGTGCTGCATCTGTGGCACAACAAGCATGAACTGACATTTCTGTGGGACCGCGAGGCGGCGGCCCCGGCCGGGGCGTTACCGCCCGGCTGAGGCCCGGCGCGCGCGCAGCCGCCGGTCGATCGCCCATTCGCCGATCTGCACGATCGGCAGGGCCAGCAGGAAGCAGGCCACCGCGACGCCCATCACGATGATCCGTTCGCGTGCCTCGGCATCGGCGGCGCCGGTGACGCTGTACAGGGTGCTCCACAGCCGTGTGCCGGCAATGTGATCGACCAGGTAGGCGACATGGGCGCTGTAGCGCAGGGTGGCCATCAGGGCGGCCGTCAGCGCGACCATGGCCACGGTCTTGATCAGGGTGCGGGCGATGTCGGGTTGCGCGGCCTGTGTCATCCGGGAGAAGATCCTTTTACCATCATGTCGGGTCTGTATGGCTTTCGACGTATGAGATCCATCTTAACCTGATATTATGCCTCGTTCATCCTTGGCTTCATGGACCGAATTTCATGCATCTGCGCCGCCTCCTTCCCCTGACCGTCCTGCTGGCCGGTCTGGCCGCCACCCCGGCTCTGGCCGAACTGCCGCCCGTGCCCCAGGTGGGGCAGGAGACGCCGAAGCCGGTCGCGGCACCCTATGGGCCGACCGAGGGCGCGCAGGCGCAGGTCGATGCCGCCTTCAAGACGGCCAAGGAAAGCGGCCGCAACGTGCTGATCGATTTCGGCGGCAACTGGTGCCCGGACTGCCGCATGCTGGCGGGCGTTCTGGACCTGCCGTCGGTCGCGCCCTGGGTGGCGGCGCATTTCGTTACCGTGTCGGTCAATGTCGGGCGGATCAATACCAACCTGGATATCGCCCGGCATTACGGGGTGACGATCAAGGCCGTGCCGACCGTGCTGATCGTGACGCCGCAGGGCCGGTTGCTGAACCCGGACGGCACGCTGGCGCTGGGTGACGCGCGGCGCATGTCCGCCCAGGCGGTGGTTGATCTGCTGGCCGGCTGGAACGGTCGCGGAGCCTGACCATAAATGCGCGCCGGCGGTGATCCGGCGCGCGTTTGCGACTTTCAGCGCAGGTGCAGGAAGCGGTCGGCTTCCTGCACGATGTCGGCCAAGGTGCCTTGTTTGAAGGGGCTGATCAGGCCGGCGGCGTCGACCAGGCCGGTGAAGGGCTGCGAGCCGCCCAGCGCGCACAGATCCGCATAGACCGCCATCGCGCCCGCCTGATCGGCCCGGCTGTGCAGCCAGAACTGCATCGCGCAGCACAGGGCCAGCGTATAGTCGATGTAATAGAAGGGCGAGCGGTAGATATGGCCCTGGGCCTGCCACCGGCCGCCGGCGGCGGGCCAGGACAGGTCGCCGTAATCGCGCCAGGGCAGATACAGCTTTTCCAGTCGCTGCCAGGTCTCGTGGCGTTCGGCGGCCGTCATGCCGGGATTGGCGTAGACCTCGTGCTGGAAGTGATCGACGCAGACGCCGTAGGGCAGGAAGCTCAATGAGCCGATCAGGTGCATGCGGCGGAAGCGGTCGGCCAGCCCATCCTCGACCATCAGGTCGATCTGCGGCCAGGTGAGGAATTCCAGCGCCATCGAATGGATCTCGGCGGCGTCCATGGTCGGCCACAGCAGGTCGATCCCCGGCAGGTCGCGGCTTTTCCAGTTCTGGTAGGCGTGGCCCATTTCGTGGGTGAAGACCGTGATGTCGTGCTGCGTGCCGTTGAAATTGGCGAAGATGAACGGCATCCCGACCGTGGGAAAGGCGGTGCAGAAGCCGCCGCCGGCCTTGCCCTCGCGGTTGCGCAGGTCGAGGAAGCCGCCTTCGACCATCTGGCGGTAGAATGTGCCCAGATCGCCGCCCATGCGGTCGAACATCGTCTGTGCCCGTTCCAGCAGCAAATCATGCCCGCCGGCCGGTTTGGGGTTGCCCAGCGGGTCGATCAGCGATTCGTCCCAGAAATGCAGCCGGTCCCAGTTCATGGTCAGGCGGCGGTTTTCCATGATCGCGCCGACCAGGGGCACGACATGGGCCAGCACGTCCTCGCGAAAGCGCGCGACATCCTCGGGGCCGTAATCGACGCGGCGCATCCGCCGGTAGCCCAGGGGGATGTAGTTGTCATAGCCCAGGGTGCGCGCCATGCCGTGGCGCACCTGCACCAACTGGTCGTAGATCCGGTCCAGTTCCGGCCCGTTGGCGGCGAAGAAGTCCCAGCGTGCCTTTTCGGCCTCGTAGCGCACCGCGCGATCCGGGTGCTCGGCGAAGGGGGCGAGGCCGGACAGATTGACCGTCTGGCCCTGCACCGTCACGCGGGCCGCGGCCAGCAGGGCCGTGTAGTCGGCGCCCAGGCGGGCTTCCTCTTCCAGCGCCGCGCGGATGCGTGGGTCGAAGGTGGTGATGTCGGTTTCCCACAGGCGCACGGTGTGGGTGCCGACGGCGGTGGCGAGGCCGGCGCGGTCGGGGTCGTCCAGCAGCCGGCGCTTGATGGCGACTTCAAGCTCGGTCACCAGCGGGGTCAGCCGGTCGGCGAGGTCGCGATCGGTGCGGGCCTGCTGGCTGGTGGTGTCCTGGGAGAAGCGCAGGGCAACCATCGAGGCCCAACTGTCGTACGCCCGGCGTTCGGCGTCGAAGCGGGCGAGGGCCTCGGTGCGGTGGTCTTCATCCAGCAGGGTGGAGACGGCGCCGAAAGCCGCGTTCAGGCTTTCGGCGGTCGGGGACGGAAACGTGAGGTCGGCGAATTGGATGGACATGGTGCGCATCATCGCATCCGCGATGGGGGGGCGTCCACGGTTCTGTGCCGTCAGGTTTCCGGCAGGGCGTTGCGGGCCTCTGCCGCGAGGGCGAAGGAATGCAGGCGGGCTGTGTGGTCGTGGATGGCGCTCACGATCATCAGCTCGTCGGGCTGGTGGCGGGCGATGAAGCGGGCCAGGCCGGTGCGCACGGTCTCGGGGCCGCCCACGACGGCGCAGGCCAGGGCGCGGTCGATCCCGGCCTGTTCGGCGGCTGTCCAGAGCCCGTCCGTCTCGGTGACCGGGGGCGGAAACTGGCCCGGACGGCCCCGGCGCAGGGCCACGAACTGCTGCTGGTGCGAGGTGAACAGGAAGCGGGCCTGCGCGTCGGAGTCGGCGGCCACCACGTTCAGCCCCAGCATGACATAAGGTTGGGCCAGCCGGGCGGAGGGGGTGAAGCGCTGGCGGTACAGCGCGACGGCCTCTTCCATCATGTCCGGCGCGAAATGTGAGGCGAAGGCGAAGGGCAGGCCCAGATGGGCGGCCAGATGGGCGGAGAACAGCGACGAGCCCAGCAGCCACACCGGGATGTCCAGCCCGGCGCCGGGGACGGCCTGCACGCGCTGGCCGGGCTGGGGCGGCGCGAAATAATGCAGCAGTTCGGCGACCTCCTGCGGGAAGCGGTCGGCGCTGGACGGGTCGCGGCGCAGGGCGCGCATCGTTTCCTGGTCCGAGCCGGGGGCGCGGCCCAGCCCGAGGTCGATCCGGCCTGGGAACAGGCTTTCCAGCGTGCCGAACTGTTCGGCCACCATCAGCGGGGCATGGTTGGGCAGCATGATGCCGCCGGCGCCGACGCGGATATGCTGCGTGCCGGCCGCCAGGTGGCCGATCAGGATGGCGGTCGCCGCCGATGCGATGGCCGGCATGGCGTGATGTTCCGCCACCCAGTAGCGGTGAAAGCCCAGTGCTTCGGCATGGCGGGCGAGGTCGAGACTGTTGCGGAAGGCGGTGGCGGCATCGCTGCCGCGAACGATCAGGGACAGGTCGAGGACCGAAAAGGGGATCAATGTCCAAACTCCTTTTGTCGTTCGGGTCTGCGGTCCCCATGCCTGACGAGAGAGGCGGGCTGGTGCGCGAAGGCGGCCACGACGACCGTGTGCCGCGAAGCACGGGCAATGCGCGCCGGATCGCCGCCAGCGCGCATTGCCCCGTCAGGCACGGCGGATCTTGTGGCCGAACCACAGGCATATGGTGATGAAGACCAGCGTTCCCAATATCGACGGCACGATGCTTGCCTCGGGGAGGATGGCCAGGGTGTCGTCGCGGCCGGTGGCGCCGGCGATGCCGGCCAGCAGCACGCCCGTCAGGCTCTCGCCGACGATGAAGCCGGAGGCGAGCATGGTGGAAACGCCGCCTTCGCTCTGTCGGGCTTGGCGGGTGCAGGCCCAGCCGATGATGGCGCCGATGGCCAGCGTGACGCTGACCGCCGGGGGAAGATACAGCCCGATTCCCACCGCCAGGGGCGGCATGGCCCCGCCGACGCGGCGTAGCAGCAGGTCGGCCGCGATCAGCACGATGCCCAGCGCGACGCCGATCAGGATCATGGTCCAGTCGAGCTGATGCTGGAAGATGCCCTGCGCGATGGTGGTGAGAAGGGCGGGCT
>NZ_JBDNXE010000138.1:0-9259 GCF_047721585.1 Gluconacetobacter sp. | reverse complement strand
AGTTAAGGGGGTGGGTAGTCGTGCCCCGAATGGAATACGGCCGCCAGACGCTGGTCATGGAGAGAAGATGGGTATGAAAGCGCCGCTGCCAAGAGACCGCGTGGCTTTGGCCGGCCCGGCGGGCCGCCGGGGGGCGGCCGTGGGCGCGGCGCTGGCGGGGATGCTGGCCGGCCTGTTGCCCCTGGGCGGCTGCGCCCATCGCGATGCCGTGGATACCACGCTGGACTGGTGGCATCAGTATCAGGGCGGGGTGATCGCCCAGCAGCGGCCGCCGCCGCCGGGGGCGCATGATCCCTATCCCGCCGTGGGCCTGACCCCGACCACGCCGCCTGTGTTGCCCTCGGCCGAGCGGCGGCAGGATGTGACCGAAGCCCTGATCGAACAGCGCAATCTGGCGCACCGGATGGCGGCGGAGGTCGGGCCGCTGACGAATACGGCCGTTCCGGCACCGGCACCGGCACCGGCATCGGCGCGGCCGGCCGTGTCGGCGGTGGCCGCTGCCGCGTCTTCGGCGACGCTGGAGGCGGCGGAGGCGCCGCCGGCCGCGCCGGTCGTTGCGCCGAAGCCGGTCGGAAAGGCGTCTTCGGCCCCTGCTGACGACAGCGCTGGACCGCTGGTGGCGATGCCCGAGGTCGGGGAGGATGTCGGCGGGGTGGGGGGCAAGGCGCCGGCCGTGGCGGCGCCTCTGCCCGCGATTCCGGCCGGGCCGCCGACGGCGCCGCAATTTCCCGGCTTCGCCGTGCCGGCCGATGCCGCCGTCGCGGTGAGCCGTCCAGATTATGCGCTCTCCGACCCTGGCGGCACGCGCATTCTCTTTCCTGTCGGCAACGACCATCCTGTGGCAGGGCAGGAGAAGGAGATCGATAACGTGGCGCGCCATACTCCCGGCGGCCCGTTGTTCGTTCATGGCTATGGCGAGGCCGCGTCGACCGATTCGGCGGAACAGGCGCGGGCGATGGCGCTCGCGCTGCTGCGGGCTCGTGTGGTGGCCGATCGGCTGGTGGCCGATGGCGTGCCGGCGAAGGCGATCCATCTGCGCGCCCACCCCTTCGGCGATGGCGTGCGCCTTCGCACGGCGGAGTAGAGCGCGGCGCGGTTGCCTGCCGGGCCTGGGCGTCGCTAATATCCGCGATTGGTGGGGAACCAGCCCGCCAGTCGCGACATGCCGCCGGAAGAGCGGCGCGAAACGGCCATCCTGAACCTTGTCGGGGGCGCTGGGTCCCCGGCAGACAGTCTCAACGAGCCAACCCATGACCGAAGAATTCCATCGCATCCGCCGCCTGCCGCCCTATGTGTTCGCCGAGGTGAACAAGGCCAAGGCCGCGGCCCGAGCTATGGGCGAGGACATCATCGATCTGGGCATGGGCAATCCCGACAGCCCCACGCCGCCGCACATCGTGCAGAAACTGGTGGAGACCGTTTCCAACCCACGTGCGCATGGCTATTCGGTGAGCAAGGGCATTCCCGGACTGCGCCGGGCGCTGGCGGCTTATTACGAGCGTCGTTTCGAGGTGAAGCTGGACCCTGAGACGGAGGTGATCGCCACCCTGGGGTCGAAGGAGGGGCTGGCCAATCTGGCCGCCGCGATTACCAGCCCTGGTGACACCATTCTGGTGCCGAATCCGTCTTATCCGATCCATCAGTTCGGCTTCATCATTGCCGGGGCCTCGGTGCGCTCGATTCCCGCGACGCCGGATGAAGAGATGCTGCGGGCGCTGGACCGGGCGGTGCGCCATTCGGTGCCGAAGCCGACGGCGCTGATCGTGAACTTTCCCTCCAACCCCACGGCTTATGTCGCGGACCTGGATTTCTATCGCGAACTGGTGGCCTTTGCCCGCCGGCATGAAATCTGGGTCATGTCCGACCTGGCCTATGCCGAGATCTATTTCGGCGACAGGGTGCCGCCTTCGATCCTGCAGGTGCCGGGGGCGAAGGAGATCGCGGTGGAGTTCACCTCGCTGTCCAAGACCTATTCCATGGCCGGTTGGCGCATGGGGTTCGCGGCCGGCAATCCGCGGCTGATCAATGCGCTGACGCGGATCAAATCCTATCTGGATTATGGCGCGTTCACGCCGATTCAGGTGGCGGCGGTCGCGGCGTTGAGCGGCCCGCAGGATTGCGTGGCCGAGATGCGCACGCTGTATCGCGACCGGCGTGACGTGCTGATCCGTGGCCTGCATGCGGCGGGGTGGGATGTGCCGTCTCCCGAGGGGTCGATGTTTGCCTGGGCGCCGCTGCCGCCGGCATTCCGCGAAATGGGGAGCGTCGATTTCTCCAAGCTGCTGCTGAAGGAAGCCGGGGTGGCGGTGGCGCCGGGGCTGGGCTTCGGCGAGTATGGCGAGGGCTTCGTGCGGATCGGGCTGGTGGAGAACACGCAGCGCCTGCGTCAGGCGACGCGCGCGATCCGGCAGTTCATGGGCCGGCATGGCGTCAATCTGCCGGACCTGGCGGGGAGTGGCCGCCGGGTGGGGAAGGAGGCGGAGCAGGCGGCCGACGCGGCGTCGGTGATCTGATCCGTCTAGGCCGGCGAGCCGGCTGTTTTTTGACCCGGACGTGGCGCGGTGGGCGCTGCGTCCGGCTGTTTGCTGAATTCAGGAACGACGACAGGATATCAGGTGACCGGACGGATGATGGCTACGGGTGGTGCGGGCGGACAGGCGGACGGAACGGGGTCGGCGCCATTGCGGATCGGCATCGCGGGGCTGGGGACGGTGGGGGCCGGGCTGGTCAAGCTGCTGCGGGGCAACGCGGCGATCGTCAGCGCCCGGGCCGGGCGGCCGGTGGTGGTGACGTCCGTGGCCGCGCGCGACCGCACCCGTGACCGGGGCATCGATCTGGACGGCGTGACCTGGCATGACGATGCGGCGGCGCTGGCGCACGACCCGGACGTGGATGTGGTGGTCGAACTGATCGGCGGGGCCGAAGGGGTTGCCCGCCGGCTGGTGACTGAGGCGTTGCGGGCCGGCCGGCCGGTGGTGACGGCCAACAAGGCGCTGATCGCGGTGCATGGGGCCGAACTGGCGGCGCTGGCCGAGCAGGCGGGCGTACCGCTGATGTTCGAGGCTGCGGTGGCCGGTGGAATCCCCGCCATCAAGACCGTGCGCGAAGGGCTGGCCGCCGACCGGTTGAACCGGGTGGGTGGCATTCTGAACGGCACCTGCAACTATATCATGACCGCGATGCGCGAGAGCGGCCGGGCTTTTGCCGATGTGCTGGCCGAGGCGCAGGCGCTGGGTTATGCCGAGGCCGATCCCTCGACCGACGTGGACGGCATCGACGCGGCGCACAAGCTGGCGATTCTGGCCGGGCTGGCGTTCGGGCGGCCGGTGGCGTTCTCCTCGGTCCATGTCGAGGGGATTCGCGGCATCGATGCGCTGGACCTGACCTTCGCCCAGGCGCTGGGCTATCGCATCAAGCTGCTGGGGCTGGCCCGTCGGCGCGAGGATGGGGTGGAGGCGCGCGTGCATCCCTGCCTGGTGCCGGAGAAGATGCCGATCGCTCAGGTGGATGGCGTGTTCAATGCCGTGCTGGTGGAGGGGGCGTTCGTCGGTCGGCTGATGCTGGAGGGGCGTGGCGCGGGCGAGGGGCCGACGGCTACCGCCGTGGCCGCTGATCTGATCGACATTGCGCGTGGCAATGCGGTGCCGGTCTGGGGCCGCAGCACCGATGGGCTGACGCAGGTGGAGGCGCTGCCGCGCACGGCCTTCCACGAGGAATATTATCTGCGTCTGCAGGTGCAGGACCGGCCCGGCGTGATCGCCGATGTGACGGCCGTTCTGCGCGATCATGGCGTGTCTTTGCGCAGCATGCTGCAACATGGGCGCGCCGCCGACGATATTGGTGGAGCGGACGAACCGTCCGTGCCGCTGGTGCTGGTCACACATCGGACACAGGAATCCGCCATGATGGCGGCATTGGCACGGATCGGGGCGTTGCCGGCCGTGATCGGCGAGCCGGCGATGATCCGTATCGAGGCCGGCTGACCACGCCTGCGGACCCGCTCATCAGGCCGGCGGTGAGAACCGGCCCAGACAGTCAAGGAACAGAGTGATGACGTCCAGACCCACTACCGCCTATCAGGTTACCGACCGCAATCTTGCCCTGGAACTGGTCCGTGTGACCGAGGCGGCGGCGATGGCGGCATCGCACTGGACCGGTCGCGGCCAGAAGAACGATGCCGATGGTGCCGCCGTGGAGGCGATGCGCTTGGCGTTCGATACCGTGGCGATCGACGGCACGGTGGTGATCGGCGAGGGCGAGATGGACGAGGCGCCGATGCTGTTCATCGGTGAAAAGGTAGGTGCCGGCGGCCCGGCAATGGATATCGCCGTGGACCCGCTGGAAGGCACCAACCTGTGTGCCAAGAACATGCCCAATGCCCTGACGGTGGTGGCGCTGGCCGAGGCTGGCAATTTCCTGCATGCGCCCGACGTGTATATGGACAAGATCGTGGTCGGGCCGGATCTGCCGGAAGGCGTGGTGGACCTGGATGCCAGCATTGGTGCCAATCTGCGTGAGCTGGCGCGGGCCAAGCGCAAGGATATCACCGAACTGACGTTGTGCGCGCTGGAGCGCGAGCGCCATGAGGAACTCATTGCCAAGACCCGCGAGGCCGGGGCGCGGGTGATGCTGTTGAGCGACGGCGACGTGGCTGCCGCCATCGCCGCCTGTCTGCCGGATGGCCAAGTGGATATCTATGCGGGTTCGGGGGGGGCGCCGGAGGGCGTGCTGGCTGCCGCTGCCGTGCGTTGCGTGCGTGGCCAGATGCAGGGCCGGCTGCTGTTCGAGGATGATGAGCAGATCCGTCGTGCGCGGGAGATGGATCCGGGTAAGGACCCGTCGCGCAAGTTGAGCCTGTTCGACATGGCC
The DNA here is from genome assembly GCF_047721585.1 of Gluconacetobacter sp. Lineage (NCBI taxonomy): Bacteria > Pseudomonadati > Pseudomonadota > Alphaproteobacteria > Acetobacterales > Acetobacteraceae > Gluconacetobacter > Gluconacetobacter sp. The sequence goes on along the minus strand of NZ_JBDNXE010000138.1, from coordinate 4,390 downwards.
AAGGGGGATGTTCTGTTCTCGGCCACCGGCGTGACGACCGGTCCGCTGCTGCGTGGCATCCGTCGCGATGGCCGCCGTGCGGTTACCCATTCGATCGTCATGCGTTCGAAGTCCGGCACGGTGCGTTTTGTCGAGGGGCATCACGATTTCAGCACCAAGACCTGGCCGGCCTACTGACGGCCGATGTCGCTTTTGACCATAGCGGACGGGACCCTGATGGACGCGGCACCTTCAGATCCGGCTGAGGGGGCGGTCGTGCTGGGGGTGCGGTCCAGCCTTGGCGGCCGGCGTTGGCTCTGGCGGGATTCCCGTCTGGCCGATGCCGGCGGGCGGATCGGGCTGATGATCGCGCAACAGGCAGGGGTGTCCGAATTGGTCGGGCAGATGCTGGCGGCGCGCGGGCTGGATGGGAACACCGCCGCGACCTTCCTGGACCCGACCCTGCGGGCGCTGATGCCTGATCCTTCCGCGTTGCAGGACATGGACGTAGCGGCTGATCGGCTGGCCGAGGCGGTGCGTCAGGGCGAGACGGTGGCCGTGTTCGGCGATTATGACGTGGATGGGGCCTGTGCCGCCGCGCTGGTGACCGGGTTGCTCCGCCAGTTGGGCTGCCCGGTGATGACCCATGTGCCGGACCGGATGACCGAGGGCTATGGCCCCAATGCCCCGGCGCTGGAGGCGCTGGTGGCGCGGGGGGCGACGCTGGTGGTCTGTGTCGATTGCGGCACGGCGGCGGGCGATGTGCTGGCGACGCTGGCTGGGCGGGCTGATATCGTGGTGCTGGATCACCACAAGGCCGAGGGGCCTCCGCCCTCGGTGCTGGCGACCGTCAATCCCAACCGTCCGGACTGTGTGTCTGGCCAGCGCGGGCTGTGTGCGGCGGGCGTGGCGTTTCTGACGGCGGTGGCGACGATACGGGCGTTGCGGCGGGCTGGATGGTTTGCCGGACGGCCGGAGCCGGACCTGATGGCGTTTCTCGATATCGTGGCGCTGGCGACGGTGTGCGACGTGATGCCGCTGACCGGGCTGAACCGCGCGCTGGTGACGCAGGGACTGAAGATTCTGGCGCGGCGGCGGCGGCTTGGGCTGGATGCGCTGATGGAGGTGGCGGGCGCGCGCGATCCGCTCTCGTCCTTTACCTGCGGTTTTGCGCTGGGGCCGCGCATCAATGCCGGCGGGCGGATTGCCGAATCCGGGTTGGGGCTGGAACTGCTGTTGTGTGATGACGCGGCCGAGGCCCGGCGTCTGGCCGAGCGGCTGGATGCGGTGAACCGGCGTCGACAGACGGTGGAGAGCACGATCCTGGACCGGGCGATGGAAGAGGCTGCCGCCCAGCGCGCGGCCGGGCATGCGGTGCTGGTATTGTCGGGGCGGGACTGGCACCCTGGCGTGGTGGGCATTGTTGCCGGGCGGATCAAGGAGCGGTTCAATCGCCCGGTGCTGGTGGGCGCGGAACTGGAGGACGGCACCGTCAAGGGATCGGGCCGGTCGGTTGCCGATATCGATCTGGGAGCGGCCATCATCGCGGCGCGACAGATGGGGCTGCTGACGACGGGGGGCGGCCATGCCATGGCTGCCGGGTTCTCGCTGCCGGGCGATGGTGTGTCGGCGCTGCATGATTTCCTGAACGAGCGGTTGCGCGAAGCGGCGGCTTTGCCGGATGCGGTCGATGTGCTGATCGAGGGCGTGGTGCATGTGGCCGGGGCGACGGTGGCTCTGGCGACCGATATCGGCCGGATGGCGCCCTTTGGGGCGGGCAATGACGAGCCGGTGCTGGCCATTCCGCGCGTGCGGGTGGTGAGGGCCGATCGGATCGGCCGCGAGGGCGGCACGTTGCGGGTGCTGGTGGAAGGCGAGGGTGGCGGGCCGCGGCTGAAGGCGTTGCTGTTCCGTGCCGATGACCATCCTGCCGCTGCGATGCTGGAAGACCGCAATGCCCCGCCGCTGCATCTGGCAGGCTGGCTGCGCGCGGAGAACTGGAATGGTCGCACCGACGCCAGTTTCTTCATCCGCGACGCGGCCGTGGCGACCTGAGGGGTCGCTTTCGCAAAGAAAATGTCATCATCTGCCATGGGGGGCTTGACCGCCCCGCATCATCGGGATACGAACCCGGCCAAGCCAGATGTCCCATTCGTCTAGAGGCCTAGGACGCCGCCCTCTCACGGCGGCAACAGGGGTTCGAATCCCCTATGGGACGCCATTGATTTCCAACGGTTTTCTGGAAATTCCCTCCTCGAAAATATGGGTTTTTGCACCATTTCCGCACCATTGCGAGGAATGTGCTACCCTTCTCCCATGGAGAGCGAAGCGGGCATTCCGGAAGGTGCGGCGGTGAGCGGGCGGCTCGACCCGGCTACGGGCAAGCCTCTGCCGCGCGGTGTCACCTATCGCGGCCCAAAGCAGTATATGACCCGCAAGGTGGTCGACGGCCGCCGTGTGCAGCGAACGTTCTCCACCGCGCCCCAGGCTCGGAAGTGGCTCACCGAAACGGCCGCCAGGGCTGAACTGGGCCAGTTCACGGATACCCGCCCACTCGACAGGATGACCGTCGGTCATCTCGTGGAACGCTATCGCGACGATTGCATGGCCCATCGGGAACGTGACCGCACCGGGCACCTGCCGGCCATCCATCGGGATGAGGCGATCGCCGGGGTCCGCCTTTCGAAATTTTCTCCAGCCGACGTGCGCGGTTTCCGGGACCGGATGATAGCGGAAGGATACGCTCCGGCCACGGTGGTCAAGCGCCTGAACCTGCTGGCCTCCGTGATCCAGCACGCGATTTCGGAGTGGGATGTCGCGATCGTCAACCACGCGTCGGGACGGGTGGTCAAACGGCCTGAGGGCGCGGACAAGAAGCGCAACCGGCGCCTCCGGGAAAGCGAGAGCGGCACGGAAGCGGGAGAATACGACCGCCTGTTGCGCGCGATTGGCGAGTCCCCTCATTCCGACGATGTCTGGCTTGTCCGCTGGTCCATCGAGCAGGGCACACGACGCAGCGAGGCGATCGGCCTGAGATGGGGCGATATCGACCTTGATCGCCGCACCCTGCGCCTGGGCGGCGAGACCGGCAGGACGAAGACGCACAGGCATCAGGAGGAACATGGACCTGAGATCCGGCCCCTGACGCCCGGCGGCCGCCGTCTCCTGCGGGAGAAGCTGGCGACGCTTCCGCGACCGCCCAAAGCGGGGCAGGCCGTGTTCGATGTCGGAACCGAGGATGCCTTCAGCATGCGCTATCGCCGACTGGTCCATCATGCGGGACTGAAGAACCTCACCTTCCACGATCTGCGTCATGAAGCGACCAGCCGGCTTGCGAAACTGCTGCCCAATCCGCTGGATCTCAAGCGGGTGACGGGTCATCGCGACCTGAAATCGCTGGATCGCTACTACCAGCCCATTCCGGAGGATATCAGTCGCCAGATCGAAGAGGCCGAGCGCGTGCAGGGTCTGCTCACGTCCGGGAGTGCTGACGAAAACGACGGATAACCGGGACAGGTCTGGAGCCGCCTGACGCGGCTTCTTTCCTTGTCATGTCTGACAACTCATGCCAGACATGTATGATCCCCGGAGGGGATTTTTATTGACGCTTCCGGAACCTCGACCAGATGACGGACTTGCCTGTCAGACCCAAAGTCCTTCGCTACGCAGCGGCGGCGGCTTATCTCGGGATCAGCCATGGTCGCTTGCGCAATCTGGTCAGTATGGGGATCGGTCCGGATTCCGTTACGTACGGCAAGCGCGACCGGAGCTTCCCGATCGCGGCGCTCGATGCGTTCATTGAACAGCGTATGGTCAGGCCCCGGCCTGCGCGTGTCGAGCCTGTAAAGACAAAACGCAGGCCCGGCCGTCCGCGCAAGGCAGAGTCTGAGAAGCACAAGTATCTGACCCACTGGGTTGCCATCGCGATTGCCCTCTACATCGCCTATCTTTTCTGGATATACGGGATCTTCGATGTTGCGACCGGATCGACGCTCCCGAGCTGAACGAGCAGCACATTCAGAACACCGTTCGCGTCCCCGACCCTGGCAACGACTCATGACCGGGTCGCCCCACGATCGCTCGACTGGGGCGCGATAATGCGGCACGATCTGGACGATGACAGTGACCGTGAATTCGAGCGCGTCACGCGGTTCCTCACCCAGACTGGAGAGAGGCTGGCGGAACGCGCTGCGATGCGTCGATGGCATTTCTCGCGGGCTTTCCGTTGCTCGGTTGACATAAACCCGTCAGGGGTTGTCACGCGGCTTCGGCTGGAACCGGCGCGCGAGCGTGTCGCGGATTCCTCGTCGCCTATCGAACGAACCGCCCATGCCGCGGGTGCCCACAATCTCATGCGGAAGAACGAACCCGCTACGCGGGATTGGTGTGATGTGCAGGTGTGTCACCACGG
>NZ_JBDNXE010000137.1:0-9468 GCF_047721585.1 Gluconacetobacter sp. | reverse complement strand
GGAGGGTATTGATTTATCTCAGGTCCATGGAAGCCGGGATGCAGGCGCATGCCCGATATGATTGTTCCATGACGGCGGGGCGGCGGGGTTGCCGATGCCGGGACCGCTCCCCACATGGCCTGTCGAACGTCATGTTCATGGAGAAGACAATGTCGAACAAGTCCAAGGGTCTGACCGCTGGCGAGGCCCATGTTCACACCTATCTCGGGACACCGACCGATCTGAAGAAAGAGGCGGTCGAAGGCATTTCCGCCGGTCTGCGCTCCGTTCTGGCCGATGTGTTCGCGCTCTATATCAAGACCAAGAATTTCCACTGGCACATGAGCGGTCGCCATTTCCGTGATTTCCATCTGCTGCTGGACGAGCAGAGCGACCAGATCTTCGCCATGACCGACCCGCTGGCCGAGCGCGCGCGCAAGCTGGGGGGGACGACGCTGCATTCGATCGGCGAGATCAGCCGCCTGACCAAGGTTGCCGATAACGACGCGCTTTATGTGACGCCGGAAGACATGCTGGCCGAACTGCGCGAGGATAATCTGGCGCTGACGGGCCGGCTGCGCGCGGTGCATGCGATCTGTGACGAGGGCGGCGACGTGGCGACGGCGAGCCTGCTGGAAAACTGGATCGACGAAACCGAGCGCCGGACCTGGTTCCTGTTCGAATCCACCCGCCCGTCTTTCGGCGGTAACGACTGACAGAGGCTGGCGTGCCTCACGCGGGCTGACTGGTGTTTTGTGCCCCGTCACGGCCGATGGCCGTGGCGGGGTTTATTGTCTGATCGGGGGTATGGAACCCGCTTTGGCGGCTGTGCCTGGATCAGACTGTCAGGAATGTCGCCAGATTGGCGAGCGAGAGCGCGAGCCGGAACAGCAAGGTGGCGGCGCCGGCGGTTTCGGCCTGTCTGTGTGCGGGGGACCACGCCGCCACCGCCGCCCAGAAGCCGACGACATTCATGCCGTGGCCAAGGCCGATGACGAAGGCGAAGGAGAGCGGGATGTCCATGCCCGCAACAGAGCTGGCGGAGGCATGTATCGCCGTGGCGGACAGCAGGATGGCCGCTGGAATGCCGAGCATGCCGACCACGCGGCCCTGGGTCCATCTGTCAACCAGAACGGTGGCCGTGATTCCGCATAATTCTCCGGCCATGCGAAGGATGTAGGCGTTGGTGGCGCCGGCATCGACGGCGTGGCGAATGATGGCCTGGGTGGCCGCATTGTCCATGATGGCCAGAAGAAACAGGACGAACAGCCCCTTCCAGGGCACCGGCAGAACGGTCGCGGACGCGGGCGGCGTGGCGGGGGCGGTCATGAGCGCGGGTCCGTGTGGCAGCCAGAGGAACCCGGCCATGCCCGCAAGGGAGGTCGCGGCCAGTCCGACCGCTGTCACCATGAGCGGCCAGCGGAGCGTATCGTCGTGGCTGGCCATGAACTGCATGAGCACGAACGTCACAGCGATATTGGCCAGCACTCCGCTGGCCGACCGCCAGCGGGACAGGCTGTGCCGGTCGGCTTCGCTGGCCGACAGGCGGGAGATCAGGCTGTTGGCCTGGGCATCGAGCCATGCATAGACCAGATGCAGCAGCAGGCCCGTCGCCAGCAGAAGAGGGATCGGCGCATGCGACAGGGCTTCGAGGAGCAGGGCGCAGAACAGGATCGTGAGGCAGAACGCGCGGGCGAACAGGGGGACCGGGGCCTGCCTGCGGTCGTCGAAGCGCCCGAAGCCGTAGCCGGCGAACGCGCCCACCGCGAACCATATGGCGAAAACGATGGCGGCCGCGTGTGCGGACAGGCCCGCTATGGCCGTCAGGAGGGGAAAGGTTAGCACTTCGTCAGCGTGCCAGATCAGGCTTTTGCCGCCATGGGCGGCGGAATAGGCGATCCGGGTGCGGCGGCTGACCGCCATGTCAGGGCAGAAACTGACTCAGGGGCAGGGAAGCGGCGCCGAGTGCCACGGGGCCGTTCAGGGACGAGGCATGAATGGCGGGTCTGCTCAGTCCGTTTTCCAGGGATTCGAGCGGCGCATCCTGAAGGAAGGTCGCCAGTTTTCGGCGTACATCCAGCGGAAGCGTGCCCCCGATGACGAATTGTGCCGGATCCAGCACCCAGATCAGGGTATCGAGCAGGCGCGCGAGTTGTCGGCCGGCCCGTTCGACCCATTGATCGACCAAGGCTTCGGGAGGTGTCAGACTGTCGAGAGCGGCGGTCGATCCGTCTCCGTGCCCATGTTCCGCCAGGAAAATCGCGAAATCCTCGGGGGAGGGGCGTGCGTGGCTGCGCGGGAAGCACATGCCGAATTCGCCGGCGTTGCCGTTATGCCCCTGTCGGACCCGCCCGCCTTCGACCAGGGCGCCGCCGACACCGTTGGTGAGGTAGGCATAGGCGAAGCCGTCCGCCGAGAGGTCTCGGTTGAACAGGGCTTCGGCCAATGCCGCGGCATTGGCGTCATTGTCATGATAGATTGGCAGGTTACTGATGGCCGCGAATTGTCCAGTGATGTCGAGCGTGCCCCACTGCTCGATGCCCGGTACGGGCAGGCGCCGCCTGCCGCCCTCGGTGAAGGCGCCTGGCAGTGCGATCCCCAGCCCCAGGACGCGGGCGTATCGTGCCGCCACCGGCCGGTGGGCCGCCAGCATCGAACGGGCATGTGTGACGACGATCTGCGGATCGTCGGAGCGGGTGGGTTCCACACGGTCGAGAATGATCCGGCCGGTGAAGTCGAGAGCCATGAGATGCAGGTGGTTGTAGCCGATCGACAGTCCGTAGGTCATCGCGCCTTGCGGATCGAGTTCCAGCAATTGCTCGGGCACGCCCTTGCGCCCGTCATTGTGGCGGGCGCCCTCGCGTACCAGACCCAGATTGAGCAAAGATCCCGCAACGCGGGTCAGCGTGGAGGGCGTGACGTGGGCCAGGGGAGACAGGCGGGCACGCGAAATGGCACCATGGCGTCTGACCAGTTCGAGAACGCGGCGTTCCGATGGAATCAGGTCTGGAATCGGAGCTGTCATGACTGGCGCGGTAGCGGAAAAAGCGGCGTGAAGGCAAGCATGTCGTCATAGGTGCAGAAGCGCGGGGCGCCGAGGGAAAGGGCGCGCCGTTCCGCCGGTGTTTCCGCGAGCAGGGCATCGATGCGTGCCTGTGTCCGGGCTCTCGCGTCCGGGTCCAGCGGGGCGATCGTGTAGGCCAGCGACATGTGGAATCTGTACCGGGCGTGACTGGGCCGGTGGATTGCCAGTCGGGCGGCGATTTCGTCGCGCAGGTGACGGATGGCGCCTTCCTGCGTGTCGTCGAAGCCCGTGACATTGAGCCGGACACCGCGATCGGTGATGCTCAGGCCCCTGGCGCGCATGACGATGGGTTGCGGATAGTCGAACGGGGCGGCGGTCAGCGCACGGGTCGCGTACTGCGTCGCGGTAGCGATCGGCGCGTCGATCGGCAGGGCGGCGGGCCAGTTCCGAGGGGTGCGGTCGTGGTCGTTCACGCCCTCGAAGACCGTCATGTGGAATGACGAGAGGGGAAGCAGGGCGATCTGGCGTGCAATCGGACTGTCCGCCAGGGCGTCATGCAGTGTTGCCATCAGCGTGGCGGCTGCCGAGCCGCGATCGAGCGGGATGATGATCGTATTGCCGCGGAATGGCAGCGCCGCGCCGCTGGCGTCGAACTTGCGTCCGACCTCGGGGATCTGGGCGGCGCGGCCGGTGCATGCGGGCAGGAGGCTGCCGGCGATGGCCGAGAGGACACGGCGGCGGGTCGTCGGAGCGGTGAGGGCCATGGCTCAGAATTCTGCCGAGAAGGTTGCGGAAACGGCGCGGGGCGAGCCCAGCGTGTAAGTGGGGGTGGAGGCGCCCGGCCCGGACGCGGCCAGATTGTAGGAATTGGGGTTCACGCCGCCGGTCGGGGTCAGATAGCCTTTGTTGAAGATGTTGGTAACGTTGATCAGGAGTTTCGGCGCGCTCATGGCGATGCCTTCGGCCAGCGTGACGGTGGGGAAGCGATAGCCTACGGACAGATCGACCGTCGCGTAAGGGGCGGCGGACTGGTCGTTCGTCAGGGTCGTGTCGCTTCGGCCGACATAGCGCACGCGGAGCGAACCGCTGACCGGCCCGTTGCGGTATGTCATCTGCGCGACGCCGATCCATGGCGGTGTGTTATAGAACTGCTTGCCTTTCGTAGGCAGATAGACCGTGGTGCCCCCGGAGGGATAGGGAATGTCGGCGGCCATTTTCGCGCTGGTATAGGTGGCCGAACCGTAGAAGCTGAAACCGCGCCAAGGTGTCGTGCCGATTTCCAGTTCAGCTCCCCGGTTGTGTGTGCCGCCGAGATTGGCGTAGGTCGCGGCGGCCAGGGGATCGAACGGGTTGGCGAACAGGCCGATGCGGTTGTAAAATTCGATATCGAAGCCGGTCACCTGCATGTTGAACCATTTGTGCTGGAAGCGATATCCCCAGTCCATGCTGACGCTGGTCTCGGCGCTGATATCGGGTGCGGCCCCGATCGCGCCGGTCTTCTTGTCCACCAGTTGCTGATCCACGAAATTGGGCGGCAGCCGTTGACCCGTGCTGATGCTGGCGAAGACCTGGTGGTTGGGCGTTATGAAATAGCGGGCGCCGGCACTGGGCATCATGCGCGTGAAGTCGCGCTCCACAGCATACCATTTATAGGATTGAGCCTGGTCGCTGGGCAGGTTCTCGAAGCGACGCGCGTTCTGCTGCCAGCGTGTTCCAAGTGTGACCAGCAGGCGGTCGTGGAAAAAACGCCCGGTCGCACCAACGGAAAGCTGGTGCGTCGTCATGTCGGTTTTCCAGAGCCGGTTTTGCAGGACCCTGCCGGTGGCCTCCTGAAGCAGGTTGGCGGCGCTGGAGAACAGGATGTCATCCACCGTACCGTCTTCATTGATGGACTGGAACGGGTTGGATTGATGCTGGAACAGGCGCTCGAACCAGTATCCCCCCTCGATCGTCACCGGGCCGATATCCTGCTCAAGGCGCAGGAGGTTGCCGATCCGGTCGAAGGCGCTTTGGCTGAAGCTGTTGACGACCACGGCGTCTTTCGTGTCGCCGTCGCCGTTGAGGTCGACGGCGCGGTGCAGGCTGCTCGCCTCCTTCAGCAATGTTTCCGCGGTGCTTCCGCCATATTGGTGATGATAATAGGGCTGAACCGTCAGGCGGGTGTGCGGCGTGGGCGCGAAATGGCCGGCAAGGGTGATCAGCCAGCGGTCGCCGACGGTATTCATCATGCCGTAATAAGGCAGGTTATGGGCTGTATAGGGGACAGCGGCCCCGGTGTTGGCATAGACCGCCGTCTGTGCGGTGCCGGCCACCGGCGTGGGATTGAGGCCGAGGAAAGAGTCCAGATCGGTGCCGTATCCGTTATCGTAGCCATAGGCCCTGTATTGGGCCAGCGTCACATTCCGGTTCTTGCCGCCGTATTTGTAGTCGCGGAATGCCATCAGGTCGATCGTGTTTCCCGCGCCGAGATCGAGATGCGAGCGCAGATCGCCGTGATATTTCAGGATGCCGCCCTTGTCCTGATTATAGACGCTGGCGGTGGAACGGGAAAAACTGATGTAGTTCGTCAGGCGCCCGTCCAGCATCGCGCCGGTATTGTAGCGGGCGAAGGTTCTGACCAGGTCGTAGCTGCCGCCGGTCTGCTCGATGAACGCCTTGCGTGCCTTCGTCGGTGCACAGGTATGGTAAGCCATCGAGCCGCCGATTTCGCCACGCTGGGGCGAGAGCGGATCGGAGCCCGCCTGGGTGACGACAACGTTGCAGTAATTTTCTGAATCGTTGTTGGCCGTCAGCACGAAATCGTAGGTGCTGGCATCGTTCATCGGCACGCCGTCGACAGTGAAGCCGATCAGGTTCCGGTCGAAGCCGCGAATGGAGATCGACCCGCCGTCGAACAGCCCCGTCGGATCGCCTGTCGTTGCGATCACGCCTGGTACCGTCTCGACCAGGGTCGCGGCGTTGGCCGAGGGGCGCAGCAGATCGAAGGCTTCTTTCGTCACCGTGCTTTGCGCGGTCGTGCCGGTATGGCCGGTCATCAGGCCGCCGCCGACAGGTTTGCGCGTGGCGCGCACTTCCAGTCTTTCCTCGGCAGACGATGGTCGGAACGCCGCTTTTTCCCGATGTGGCGAAGCACGGAGTGCGGCCTGATCGTCCGGGGCGGCGATCGCGGATGCGAAGGGGATCGGGGACAGGGCGGTCATGAGCATCAGGCCGCCGCGAATGAGACCGTGCGGATACGATCTGGACATATGAGGATTTCCCAAGGGCGAGAGCGAATGGCTGCTCTATATCGCTCGCCTGTCGGGACTGTCATGTTATAGTTTTGTTGCGGTAGTAAATAAAATTGGGGCGGAACCGTGGTGCGTTCTGGCCGGTGTCCGGCGTGCCGCTGTCGCAGGACCGCGACAGGTGTTGTGCGGGCCTGTCACGAGGACGTGAGAGCGGGGCGGCACGCTCTTTCGTGCGGTATCGGCCTATGGCGATCTGAGGGCAGACAGCCGGCGTCACGCGCGGCTCAACAGGAGAAGAGTACGATGGCAATCACGGGAAAGGTCGCGCTGGTTACGGGGGCGGCCCAGGGTATCGGCCGCGGCATTGCCCTGCGTCTGGCACAGGATGGCGCGGACGTGGCGCTGGTCGATCTGAAAGCCGAGGGTCTGAGCGAAGTGGCGGCGGAAATCGCGGCCCTGGGGCGCAAGGCCACCATTTTCATGGCTGACGTGGGTGACCGGGCGCAGGTGCGGGCGGCGGTCGATCATGCCGCGCGGGAACTGGGCGGTTTTGACATCATGGTCAATAATGCCGGCATCGCGCAGGTCAAGGCGCTGGCCTCGGTGATGCCGGAGGATGTGGAGCGCATCTTCCGGATCAATGTCCAGGGTGTGCTGTGGGGGATTCAGGCGGCGGCCGACCGGTTTATCGCCAGCGGGCAGAAGGGCAAGATCATCAACGCCTGTTCGATCGCCGGGCATGACGGGTTTGCGCTGCTGGGCGTCTATTCGGCGACGAAATTCGCGGTGCGCGGGCTGACCCAGGCGGCGGCGAAGGAATATGCCAGCAAGGGCATTACCGTGAACGCCTATTGCCCCGGCGTGGTGGGGACCAGCATGTGGGTCGAGATCGACCAGCTTTTCTCGGAAATCACGGGGGCGGAGAAAGGGGCGACCTTCCGCAAATATGTCGATGGCATCGCCCTGGGCCGGGCGCAGACGCCCGAAGACGTGGCGGGGCTGGTGTCGTACCTCTCCGGCCCCGATTCCGATTACATGACGGGGCAGGCGGTCCTGATCGACGGTGGGCTGGTTTATCGCTGATCGCGTCGGGGCCTGTTCAGGGCTGGCGGGAGAGGATGGCCTGCCAGGTTTCCTCGGTGGGGCGGCCCATATCGAACATCGCGTCGCGCCGGATCGCGGCGTAATCGCCGGGGCCGCCGGCGCGCAGGATGGGCTGCGCTCCGGCGGTGTCGTAACGGCCTTCGGCCAGCAGGCTGCGCCGGATATGCACCGCCACCACCTCGCCGAAGACCATCCAGCTTTCCACATCCTCGCCCCCGGCGGTGCGCAGTTGCAGCATCTGGGTCAGGCGGCATTCGAAATGCACCGGGCTGTCCGCCACCCGTGGCGGGCGGACCTGCGTGGAGGGCAGGCGGGCCAGGCTGGCGAGGTCGAATTCGCTGACATCGGGCGGGACGGCGGCGGAACTCAGATTCATCGAACCGGCCAGGGGCAGGGTGGCGAGGTTCCACACGAATTCGCCCGTGGCGTGGATGTTGGCCACCGTGTCTTTCCAGCCGATGCTGGAAAAGCCGATGATCGGCGGCTGGTAGTTGAAGGCGTTGAAGAAACTGTAGGGCGCGAGATTGGCCCGGCCCATCGCGTCGACCGAGGAAATCCAGCCGATCGGGCGTGGCCCCACGATGGCGTTGAACGGGTCGTGCTTCAGGCCGTGGCCGGTGGCGGGGCGGTAGGAATGGAAGGCGTCGGGCGGATTGGATGACATGGCGGCGTCCTCGATGAAAGCTGTGGGGAGCATGCCGTGGCCGGCCGGTGAGGTCAGCGGCGGCGCAGGCGGAAGGCGGGGGCGTGGCTGGGCCGCGTCGACAGCACCCCGACCGGCAGCACCGGCCGGTGGTCGGCGAGAGTGAGCGCGAAATCCTGGAGCAGGCGGGCCAGCACCAGCACGGCCTCGGTCATGGCCAGTTGCGCGCCGATGCAGACATGCGGCCCGGCACCGAACGGCAGGAAGCTGAAGCGCGGGGGATCTGGGTGGTCCAGAAAACGCCGGGGGTCGAATTGCGCCGGGGCGTGCCACAGGGCGGGGTTGCGGTGCAGCATCCAGAAGGGCAGCAGCACCATGGCGTTGTCGGGCAGGGAATGGCCGCACAGGTCGGTTTCGCCCACGGTTTCCCGGCCGCTCATGAAGGCGGGCGGATAGAGGCGCAGGGTTTCGCGCACCACGGCCGTCGTGACGTGCAGGGAGGGTAGCGAGAAGGCCGCGCCATCCGGCGTCAGGTCCTTGTCCCGCACTTCCTGCGCGATCTCGTTCTGCCATCGGGGGGACTGGGCCAGCAGCAGGCAGGACCAGAACAGGACCGATGCCGTCGTTTCATGCCCGGCCACGATCATGGTGGCGACTTCGTCGATCAGTTCGGACGTGGTGCCGCCGCCCTGGTCGCCGAAGGCCGTCTGCATCAGGTCGAACAGGTCGCGCGGGGCATCGGTGGGGGCCTGCGCGTGGCGCGCGGCGATGATCTGGCCGATCAATGCCACCCATTGTCGGCGGAAACGCGCGCGGCGCCAGCCCAGCAGGGTCGGCGTGCCGGGTGGCAGCAGGAAATCGGAAGGGCGGGGCGTGCCGATGCCGGTCATGAAGCGGGTGACGGCGTTACGCAAAGGCTGGTCGAACGCGCCGATCTCCAGCGAGAACATGGAAACCGCCGCGACATCCAGCGCCAGGCGCCGCATGGTCGAGAACAGGTCGACCGGTCCGCCGGTCTCCAGGTTTCGGCAGCCCCGCTCGGCGCAGGCGGCGATATGTCCGGCCAGCACGGGCACCGTGCGCGGGGTGAAGGCCGGGGCCATGGCGCGGCGCTGCCGCCGCCACGTATCGCCCTCGCTGACCAGCAGGCCGCGCCCGACGATGGGGCTGAGCACGCGCTGGCCGACGCGCATGCGGCGATAATGTCCGGCATCCGATGTCAGGATCGCCTGCATGGATTCGGGGCCGGCGGCCAGCACCAGCGGGCGGCCCAGCGCGCGCAGGCTGACCACCGGCTGGGTGAAGCAACGCTGTGGAAAGGCCGAATAGCCGTTGCGCCGCAGGGACGTGAGAACGCGCAGGCCCCCGGCATGTTCCGACAGAAGAGGCGGCATCGGCGGAATGAGAGGGGATGAGTCGAGCACGCGCGGACCTTTGCTGGACGGGACGGCAGCGTAGCCAAACCGGTCGGGGCGGGAAAGCGGGGG
>NZ_JBDNXE010000136.1:0-9590 GCF_047721585.1 Gluconacetobacter sp. | reverse complement strand
GGGCCGGGGTGAGCCCGATCAGCAGGGTGGCGAGAGCGGGGATGACGAATGGTTTCGCGGTTGCCATGGTGCCTTTCCGCAGTCCTGTATCACTTTGGATCTGTACGCGGACTCTATACGGGCTGCGTCGAAACCAGAAATGAAAGCCTGCCGGCTGCCCGGTCGCCCGCCCTGTCGCGTGGCGGCCTGCACGGATTCGGAAGGACTCTGGCGGGGATCAGCCCCGGAGAGGAGTCAAGCATGAATCGTTATGAAGCTGTGAATTGTTTCGGCGGATGGGTCCATGAGAAAGTGCCCAGGAATCATGGATATTTGGTCATGCCTCTCTTGACTGGCTGAGAAGGGCGGAAAACCAGCATTTTTTCGGTGCTGGTCCATAGCGGGTGTGGTGTGATTATCCACAGAATCCGGGGGTACCCTTCTGGATAACTCTGTGGATTGCTTGGCCGGAAACAGGCCTGAACGCGACGAATCCCGCCTTTCTTGGTTTGTTCCGGCTGGGCGGGGCGTGCTGTGTGCTCCGGGGGACGAAAAAGGGGGCCGTGCAGTGGTGGCTCCTGACTCGGCTCTCTGGTCGGCTGTGAATGATTTGCCCATGGGGGCAGTCATAAAACTGACATGGAATCAAGAGGCTTTTCAGGGAGCGGATGCAATCATGCTGGGAGTGGCGGAAAACAGCCATTTCCCAAGTTCAGGCGCGTTCCGGGGAGGCCAGGATTATCCACAGAATCCGGGGATACCCCTCTGGATAACTCTGTGGGTGGATGCCGCTGGGGCTTGAATCCGACCGACCTTGCTCTGTTCTTCCCGGTTTGTTCCCGCGTCGGTGCAAAAAAAAGCCGGACCCGAAGGCCCGGCCGAGGGGGTTTGCACAGCGGGTTGCTCTTATCCGATTGTCGGAAGCGATGATGATGAAATAATTATTACGTCGTGATAAATCCGGAGGCGTCGTCTGCGCGCGTTGTCCCGCCAGAGTGGCTCCTGGCCGTTACGGGCGGGCTCTCAGGCGGCGGCTTCGGTGGTGTGGGTGCTGCCCTGCCCGGCCTGGAGCGCGGTCCACCATGCGCGGTGTTCCAGATACCATTGCACCGTGCGGCGCAGGCCGGTTTCGAAATCGTGGCGGGGACGCCAGCCGAGCGCGGCTTCGGCGTGCGACGGGTCGATTGCGGAGCGGCAATCATGTGCCGGCTGATTGGCGACGGAGCGGATCAGCCGTGCGTGGGGACCCGCCGGATCGGGGCGCAGTTCGTCCATGAGCGTGCAGATGGCGCGGGCGACCTGGAGGGTGGTGCGCGGTTGGCGGGCACCGATGGCGTAGGTCTCGCCCGGTTGGCCACGTTCCATCGCCAGGACCAGGGCTTCGGCGTGGTCGTCGACGAACAGCCAGTCACGCAGGGTGTTGTCGTCGCCATAAACGGGCAGGGGGCGACCGGCGATGGCGTTGAGCGTCATCAGCGGGATCAGCTTTTCGGGGAAATGCCAGAAGCCGTAATTGTGGGTGCTGGTGGTGACG
The DNA here is from genome assembly GCF_047721585.1 of Gluconacetobacter sp. Classification (NCBI taxonomy): domain Bacteria; kingdom Pseudomonadati; phylum Pseudomonadota; class Alphaproteobacteria; order Acetobacterales; family Acetobacteraceae; genus Gluconacetobacter; species Gluconacetobacter sp. The sequence goes on along the minus strand of NZ_JBDNXE010000136.1, from coordinate 8,077 downwards.
AAAGTCGGTAGCCCGTATGTGTGCTGCCAGGCGCGCACCAGATGGTCCGAGGCCGCCTTGGACGCCGAATACGGACTGCGCGGAGCGTAGGGGGTGGCTTGGGTGAAAGGGGGCGCGCCGGGTCGCTGGGGGCCGAACACCGCGTCGGTCGAGACGTGGTGGAAACGGAACAGCATGCGGTCGGCCATATCGAGGTCGTTCCAATAGTCCCGCGCCGCTTCCAGCAGGGTGAAGGTGCCCAGCACGTTGGTCGCCACGCAGGCGCCGGGAGCGTCGATCGTGGGGTCTGTCTGGTCTTCGGCGGCCAGATGCAGCACCGCTTCCGGCTGATGGGCGGCGAAAACTGCCCGCATCGCCGCGCCGTCGGTGATGTCGGCCTGAATGTGCCGGTAGCGCGGGTTCGATGCCGCATCGGCCGTCGAGGCCCGCGTGGCGGCATGGGTCATGGCGTCGATATTGACCACCGTGTGGCCGGTCGTCCCGATCACATGCCGCACCACCGCCGATCCGATGAAGCCGCATCCGCCCGTTATCATGATGCGCATGGGTTGACGCCTTTCCGGTGCTGATCCCCGTAAGGGCCTGCCCGTCAATGCGCGCGGTGGGCGACCTTATGGCTGCTCCCGCTTGTCTGCCCACATTTCCAGAAAGGCCCAGAGCGGTTTGTGCGGGCGGCAAGGTTAAGAAAGGCTTTAAATATCGCCGCTGGCGCCCGTTTCCGGTCTGGCTTTCAATCGTCGTGTTCGGTGGGAGAAAGGCTGTGTGGAAAGGCGGCGGGATTGAAAAAGCCCAGCAGGATGCCGCCCAGTGCCACGGCGATGGCCAATGGGGTGAGGACGCCGAAGCCGGCATGGGTCAGCACCTGTCCGCCTGCCGCGGAACCCAGCAGGATGCCGACGTTGCTGGCGGAATTGATCGCGGCCCCGGCCACGTCGGGACGGGTGGCGCGGGCGCGGATCGCCCCGGACATGACGAAGGGGATGATGGCCGAGTAGCCGACGCACCATAGCCCCACGGCACCCACCGCCGCCCAGCCGGACAGGATGTGCCCATACATCAGCCCCATGCCGATGAGCATGGCCAGGCCGCCGGCCAGCAGGCCCGCGCCGGGGTTGCGGTCGACGAACTGCCCGGCGCCCCACAGGCCGAGGATGCTGACGGTGCCCGTCAGCAGCAGGGCGAGGCTCAGGGTGCCCGCCGTCAGCCCGTGGTCGAGCAGCAGGGGCGTGACATAGGTGTAGAGCAGGTTGTGCGCGAAGAAGAACACCGCATCGACCGCCACCACGATCAGGAAGATCCGCATGACCCGGCGGGAGGCCACGCCGGGCAGGCTGCTGCGGACATTGGGGGGAGACGAGACCGGTGGCAGGAAAAAGGCGATGCAGAGGGTGAGCATGACGGCCAGCGCGGTCATGACGAACATGGCGACCCGCCAACTTGCCAGATGCCCGATTGCCGCCGCGCCCGGTACGCCCAGGATGGCACCCAGCGAGGTGCCCCCATAGACGAAGGAAATGGCGCGTCCGGTCATGTTCTGGGGCACCAGGCGCGCCGCATAGGCGGAGGTGATCGACATCAGCAGCGCATGCGCCAGCCCGCCGATCAGCCGGCCGGCGCACAGGAGCAGGAAGGTGGGGGCCATCGCCACGACCAGATTGGACAGCACGTAGCCCGACAGCGAGATGAGCATCAGCCGCTTGCGGTCGATATGCGCCGTCATGATCGTGAGCGGGACCGCGCCGAGGGCCACCATCAGGGCAAAGGCGCTGACGGCCAGCCCGGCATGGCCCTCCGGAATGTGGAACGTCCGCGCCATCTCGATCAGGATGCCGACGGGGGCGACCTCGCTGGTCAGTGCCGTGAAGGTACAGGCAAACAATGCCCAGAGACCGATGACGGCGCTGGTCGGCAGGGTTTTGAAAAGCATGGGGACCTGTCGCGAATACCGAAATTGCCGGACGGACGCCGATTGTTCGAAAACCCTTCTGGCATTCCCCGCCGCAGAACGGAATAGACAGTTTTCGAGAGGCTGGAACCTCGCCGGCGCCTGTGGGCTGGAGGCGGGCGACGCTCCCTTATCCGCCGCTGGACAGTTTCATCAGCACCAGGCCGCTCGTGATCAGGAGGGCGGCCAGGATGCGCGGAGGGCTGGCGGCATCGCCGAGAAACAGGATGCCGACCAGAAAGGCTCCGATCGCCCCGATGCCTGTCCAGACCGTATAGGCGGTCCCGAGCGGCAGATGTTTCATGGAGAGTGAAAGCAGGGCGAAGCTCGCGATCATCCCGACAATGGTTATCGCGGAGGGGATGGCGCGCGTGAACCCCTGGGATTCCTTCATCGCGAAGGCCCAGACGACTTCCAGCAATCCAGCGATGGTCAGCATCAGCCACGACATGGCGGTCTCCATTCAGAGCCGCCGGGCCGTCCCGGACCTGAAAACCCTCAAGAGGGGCGAGGACGTGGCCTCATGATTGAGGTAGGGCATGATGGAAGCAGGATCAAGCTGTCGGCCCATGTGGCATGGCCGTTTTCAGCAGCCAGGCGCGGAAGGTCTGGAACGGACCATAGCTGCCATGGTTTGCGGGGTAGGCCAGGTAATAGGCGCCTTCGCTGGGGAGGGTCCGGCCCGGCAGTTCGACCAGGTGGCCGCTCTCCAGCAGGTCCGCTGCCAGAAAACGCGGCAGCAGGGCAACGCCGGCCCCGGCAGCCGCAGCCTGCGCGATGAAGGTGAACTGGTCGCACAGCATGCCGTGGACCTTCAGTGCTTCCACGCCCTGGGCTGCGAACCATCGCTCCCACGCATCGGGGCGGGAGACCAGGTGCAGCAGTGGGGCATCCAGAAGGTCGGAAGGCGTGCGGAAGGCGTGGCGGGCCAGCAGGGTGGGGCTGCATGTGGCGACGACCTGTTCGGACATCAGGAAATCCATTTCCGCACCCGTCCATTCGGCCGCGCCGAAATGGATGGCGGCATGGAGCGTGTCTCCCGAAAAATCGAAGGGTAGCGGGCGGGATATGAGATTGATCGTGATGTCGGGGTGTGCGCGCATGAAATCCGGCAGGCGGGGGGCCAGCCATTGGGCGCCGAAGGTGGGCAGCACACCCAGATTGATGGCACCGCCGGTCGGGTTGGCGCGAAAGCCCAGCGTGGCGGTGGCGATATGACGCAGGGCCTCGCGGATTTCGCGGGCATAGGCCTCGCCCGCCAGTGTGAGGCGCACTGTCTGCCGGTCGCGCACGAACAGGTCGGCGCCGAGTTGTTGCTCGAGTGCGCGGATATGGCGGCTGATCGCGCTCTGCGTCAGGTGGAGTTCCCGCGCCGCGGCGGTGAAGCTTTCCAGGCGGGCGGCGGCCTCGAAGGAATGCAGCAGCAGGGTGGGGGGCAGGAAACGTCGCGCGGTCGCCATGTCAGCCCGTGGGTGCGAAGGGGGAGCCGCCGCGGGATGGGCGGGTCATTCCAGATTCGCATGATGTCAGTTTCCTTTATCGTTTGAAAGGCGGGGCGGCGTCGCGAATGATGTGGAATCAGAATAATAGGCGCGCCGCGCCATTGGTGCCCGACAGGGTGGGGAACGTGTGGTGGAAAAGACCGGAATGATCGGCGCGGACGAGATCCGGACCCGTTTCGCGCGGGCGATGTCGGACATGTATCGCCAGGAAGTGCCGCAATACGGCGCGCTGACGGAACTGGTCGCGCGGGTGAATGCGCGGGTTCTGCAGGATGATCCGGCTTTGAAGGCCCGGCTGGAGGCGACCGGATCGCTGGCGCGGCTGGATGTGGAACGGCATGGCGCGATCCGGCTGGGTACGGCGGCGGAACTGGCCACCATGCGTCGGCTGTTCGCCGTGATGGGCATGGTGCCGGTGGGGTATTACGATCTCTCGGTTGCCGGGATTCCGGTGCATTCCACCGCGTTTCGGCCGGTCGATGACGTGGCGTTGGGCCGTAATCCGTTCCGCGTCTTTACGTCGCTGCTGCGGCTGGATCTGATTGCGGATGTCGAACTGCGGGCGGAGGCCGAGCGCATTCTGGCGGCGCGGCGGATTTTCACGCCCGGCGTGCTGGCGCTGATCGGGCAGTGGGAGGATGAGGGCGGCCTTGCGGACGCGCAGGCGGACCCGTTCGTTCGCGAGGCGTTGGAAACTTTTCGGTGGCATCGCGAGGCGACGGTCAGTGCCGCGACCTATCGCCGCCTGCACGATGCGCATCGGCTGATCGCGGATGTGGTGTGCTTCAAGGGGCCGCATATCAACCATCTGACGCCCCGCACGCTGGATATCGATGCGGCGCAGGCTGAAATGCCGTCTTATGGCATGCGGGCCAAGGATGTGATCGAAGGACCGCCGCGTCGGGCTTGCCCGATCCTGCTGCGGCAGACCAGTTTTGCGGCGCTGGAGGAACCGATCTTGTTCCTCGGTGAGGGCCACGCGGGCGAGGATGGATGCCATACCGCCCGTTTTGGCGAGATCGAGCAGCGCGGTGTGGCCCTGACCCCGAAAGGGCGGGCGCTGTACGATCGCCTGTTGCGCGCCGCGCGGGACGACGGGCCGAAGGATGTGCCGTATGGGGTGCGGCTGGAACGGGCCTTCATGCAGTTTCCCGATACCGAGGACGCGTTGCGCGGCCAGGAACTGGCCTATTTCCGGTACGATCTGGCGGGCGCCGCCACCCTGCCGCCCGGCTTTTCGGCCGACGCGCCGATCGAAGACATGGTGCGTGCGGGCGTGGTTGTGGCGACCCCGATAACCTACGAGGATTTTCTGCCGGTGAGTGCCGCGGGGATTTTCCGCTCCAATCTGGGTGGCGAGAGTGGCGCGGATTATGCGGTTAGCGCCGATCGCGCGGGGTTCGAGACGGCTCTCGGAGCGGAGGTTCTGGATGAATGCGCGCTGTATGCGGGCCTTCAGGACCGATCCATTGCCGATATTCGGGATGCTCTGCGGAGCACGGGGGGTGCGTGAGCGACGGTCGTTGAGGGCATCGGGTAGAGGAAGAGCACGGCGATGAGAAACGATTTGCGTAGTCATGGATTATGGGAACTGTCTGCGCCGTCCGCGCCTGCCACCGTGGCGTTGGCCGGGGATGTGGAGGCCGATGTCGCCATTGTCGGTGCGGGTTATACCGGCCTTTCGGCGGCGCTGCATCTGGCTTCGGCCGGGGTTTCGGTGGTGGTGCTGGAGGCGGAGGAGGTCGGGTTCGGCGGGTCCGGGCGGAATGTCGGGCTGGTCAATGCCGGGCTGTGGGTCATGCCCGAGGATGTGATCGAGGGGTTGGGGCCGGTGCATGGTCCGCGAATTCTTCGTTTGCTGGGGGACGCGCCTTCCGTGGTGTTCGATCTCGTTGCGCGCCATGGCATCGCCTGTGAGGCCGAGCATGTCGGCACGCTGCATTGTGGGGTCGGGCGTGCGGGGCTCGCTAGCCTGAAGGAGCGGGAGCGCCAGTGGCGGCGGCTGGGCGCGCCGGTGCGGCTGCTGGACCCTGGTGAGACGCGGGAGATGGTCGGCAGCGGTGTGTATGAAGGGGCGCTGCTGGATGCACGGGCCGGCACGATCCAGCCGTTGGCTTATGCGCGCGGTCTGGCGGGGGCGGCGTTGGCGGCGGGGGCGCGGGTTCATACTGCCAGCCCGGTTGTCTCTGCCCGGCAGGAGGGTGGTTGGTGGCAGTTGCGAACCGAGGCGGGCAGTGTGCGGGCGCCGAAGGTGATCGTGGCGACCAATGCCTATACGCATGCCGATATTGGTGGATTGTGGCCCGAGATCAGGGCGGAGCTGATTCATCTGCCTTATTTCAACATTGCCACCGTACCGCTGGATGCGGCGCAATTGCGTTCCGTACTGCCGAAGAAGCAGGGGGCTTGGGATACGAAGGAGGTGCTGACGTCCTTCCGGCGTGATCGGGCGGGGCGTCTGGTGATCGGCAGCGTGGGGGCGGCGAGGGGGACGGGGTTGGCTGTGCATCGGCAATGGGCTTCGCGCGCGCTGGCGCGGATCTATCCGCAGCTTGCGGGCGTCGGGTTCGAGAGTGAATGGTTCGGCAGCATCGGCATGACGGTCGATGATCTGCCGCGCCTGCATCTGTTGGCGGAGAATGTCGTATCCATCAGCGGTTATAACGGACGGGGCATTGCGCCGGGCACGGTGTTCGGCCGCGTGCTGGCGGATTTCGCGCGGGGCGTGGTATCTGAGGCGGAATTGCCGTTGCCGGTGACCAGGGCGGTTCCGGCTCGTGCCCGGCGGGCGCGGGAGGCGATGTATGAATATGGCTCGGCCGCCGTGCATCTTGTGACGGCGCGACTGTAGGGGAAGAAAAAACTTTTATCGGTTTGGGAACATCGCGTGTGCCCTGCACAAGATTCCCGAACGAATCAAAAGTTTTTTGGTTCTTTTTTTCAAAAAAGAACAGAGACCAGACGCATGAAGAGAGAAAGCGAAGAGACGATGACAAACCTGATAGCTTCCGAGGTGCACGACCTGCTGGTGGGTCTGGGCGTGCCGGCCGCGCGGTTCACGGGCGGGACGCTGGCCGTGCGCTCGCCGGTGACCGGCGAGGAGATTGCGCGGGTGGTCGAGACGACAGCGGATGACGCGCGCCGTACCATCGGCGCGGCTGCGGAGGCTTTCAAGACCTGGCGCCGGGTGCCTGCGCCGCGTCGTGGCGAACTGGTGCGTCTGCTGGGTGAGGAATTGCGGGCCAGCAAGGTGGCGCTGGGCCGGCTCGTGACGCTGGAAGTGGGCAAGGTCGTGTCCGAGGGGCTCGGCGAGGTCCAGGAAATGATCGATATCTGCGATTTTGCGGTTGGGCTGTCGCGGCAGCTTTATGGCCTGACGATCCAGTCGGAGCGGCCGGATCACCGACTGACGGAGCAGTGGCATCCGGCGGGGGTGGTTGGGGTGATTTCGGCGTTCAATTTTCCTGTGGCGGTGTGGTCGTGGAACGCGGCGCTGGCGTTTGTCTGCGGCGACCCGGTGGTGTGGAAGCCGTCGGAGAAAACGCCGCTGACCGCGTTGGCGGTGCAGGCGCTGTTCGAGCGTGCGGTGGCGCGGTTTGGTGATGACGCGCCGGCCGATCTCGGCACGCTGCTGATCGGCGGCCGGGAGATCGGTGAATTGCTGGTGGAGGATGCGCGGGTGCCGGTGGTTTCGGCGACCGGGTCGACCGGTATGGGGCGCGTTGTCGGCGAGCGGGTGGCGCGGCGCTTCGGCAAGTCGATCCTGGAACTGGGTGGGAACAATGCCTCGATCGTTACGCCGTCGGCCGATCTGGAACTGACGCTGCGCGCCGTGGCGTTTGGTGCGATGGGGACGGCGGGGCAGCGCTGCACCACGTTGCGCCGGCTGATCGTGCATGAAAGCGTCTATGACGCGCTGGTGCCGCGTCTGGCGCAGGTTTATCAGCGCATTTCCGTTGGGAGCCCGATTGAGAGTGACGCGCTGGTGGGGCCGTTGATCGACGGGGCCGCGTTTGAGGCGATGCAGGCCAGCCTGCGTGATGCGGCGGCACATGGTGGCATCGTGCATGGTGGCGAGCGGGTCGATGTGAACGGGGGCGGGTCGTTCTATGCGCGCCCCGCGCTGGTGGAAATGCCGGGGCAGGTTGGGCCGGTGCGTGAGGAAACCTTTGCGCCGATTCTGTATGTTCTGAAATATCGTGACCTGGAGGACGCCATCGCGTTGCAGAACGACGTGCCGCAGGGGCTGTCTTCCTCCATCTTCGGCAATGACCTGCGGGAGATCGAGCAGTTCCTTTCTGGCGCGGGGTCGGATTGCGGGATTGCGAACGTCAATATGGGGCCGTCCGGTGCGGAAATCGGTGGCGCCTTTGGTGGTGAGAAGGAGACCGGTGGTGGCCGGGAATCCGGATCGGATGCCTGGCGGGCCTATATGCGGCGGCAGACGAATGCGATCAATTATGGCCGCACGCTGCCTCTGGCGCAGGGTGTTACGTTCGATATTGGTTGATGGGGTGGGGCGGGGTGAAAGCCCCGACCACTTGTGTGGGGTGACAGCAGGGACGGCAGTTATGCGGGGAAGAACGAACCCGCTACGCGGGATTGGTGTGATGTGCAGGTGTGTCACCAC
>NZ_JBDNXE010000135.1:0-9705 GCF_047721585.1 Gluconacetobacter sp. | reverse complement strand
ACCCCACCTTCATGCCCACGGTCAACATCGCCACCCCCATCGGCTGGCAGGGCACGCAGGCCCCGACCCCGGCGGCAGGGCTGGCGGTGCATGCCTTCGCCACCGGCCTGGACCACCCCCGCTGGCTGTACAAGCTGCCCAACGGCGATATCCTGGTGGCGGAATCCGAGTCCCCCGGCACCGACATCAGGACGGTGAAGAACCGCATCGCCGGCCTGGTCATGGGCCAGGTCGGCGCGGGCGGAAAAAGCCCCGACCGCATCATCCTGCTGCGCGATACCGACGGCGACGGCGTCGCCGACCAGCGCAGCGTGTTCCTCGACCACCTTTACTCGCCCTTCGGCATGGCGCTGGTCGGCGACACGCTCTACGTGGCCAACGCCAACGCGCTGGTCCGCTTCCCCTATCACGAGGGCGAAACCCACATCGACGCACCGGGCGAGAAAGCCGTGGACCTCCCGGCCGGCTACAACCACCACTGGACCAAGAACATCCTGGCCAGCCCGGACGGCAGCACTCTCTACGTCACGGTCGGCTCCAACAGCAACGTGGCCGACAACGGCATGGAGGTCGAGGAAGGCCGTGCCCGGATCGACCGGTTCGACATCGCCACCGGCAAGCTCACCCCCTACGCCACCGGCCTGCGCAACCCCAACGGGCTGGCGTGGGAGCCCCAGACCGGCGCCCTGTGGGTCGCGGTGAACGAACGCGACGAAATCGGCAGCGACCTGGTGCCCGACTACATCACGGCGGTGAAGGAGGGCGCGTTCTACGGCTGGCCCTACAGCTATTACGGCCAACACGTCGATGTCCGCGTCAAGCCGCAGCGGCCCGACCTGGTGGCCACCGCCATCGCCCCCGACTACGCGCTCGGCCCGCACACCGCCTCGCTCGGCATCGCCTTCTCGCAGAACAGCAGCCTGCCGGAAGCCTGGCGCAACGGCCTGTTCGTCGCCCAGCACGGCTCATGGAACCGCAAGCCCAAGAGCGGTTACCGCGTCATCTACGTCCCCTTCACCGACGGCCACCCCGACGGCGCCCCCCGCGACGTGCTGACCGGCTTCCTGACGCAGGACGAAGCCCACACCCACGGCCGCCCGGTCGGCCTGGCGCTGGACAAATCCGGCGCCCTCCTGGTCGCCGACGATGTCGGCAACACCGTGTGGCGCGTCACCGGCACGGGCCAGAAGACCGACTGACGCAGCCCTTTCGGGCAACCGCCTGATGGCTGTAGCGATATGGCAGTAGCGATTCATGGTTCGCATGGGCATTCCGCCACGCTCACACGCGGCGCAGCCAGCACAGACCATGCCCGGAGCACATCGTCCGCCATCAGCGAACCACGCTCCGCATCGCCCATCCGATAAAGCGGCACGTGCGGAGCCCACAGGCGGGACCACCCCGGCGGGTCGCTCCCACTTACCGGCGTGCATGTCCAGACGGGCTCCCCCCGCCCTTGTCGCCGGCCCACCGGGCCCCGACCTTGCCATCATCGGGGATTGAAGGCACCAGTTCCCGAACGACCACGCAAGGCACGGGCACGACGGGGCAAAACGATGCGGCAGCGCACCACCGGGCACAGCAGCATGGGCAAGACGAAGCCGACACGCCGCACACCACCTTCAGCCGAACAGCCCACAGGACACACGCCATGAGCGCACCGAACGAACCCGGCTGGTTCCCCATCGCCCTGCGCCTGCGCGACGCCAGGGTGCTGGTGGTCGGCGGCGGCGGGATCGCGCTCAACAAGATCCGCCTGCTGCTGGCCCACGCCGCGCGGGTCGAGGTGCTGGCCCCCACGCTCGACGACGCGCTGACGGCCCTGCGCGACGCGGGAGACATCCACCATATCCCCGCCGAAGCCCACCCCGACCAGCTCGACACCCTGCTCCCCGGCTGCCGGCTGGTCTACGCGGCAACCGACGACCGCACCGTCAACCGCGCCGTCGCGGCCCGCGCCGACGCGCTGAACATCCCGGTCTGCGCGGTCGACGACCCCACGCCGTCCAGCTTCATCACCCCCGCCCAGATCCATCGCGGCCCGGTACGGATCGCGATTTCAACCGGCGGCGCCGCCCCGGTCCTCGCCCGCCGCCTGCGCGAGCGTATCGAGGCCGTCATGCCCGCCGGGCTGGACGGCCTGGCCCGCTTCCTGCGCGACGCCCGCGCCCACGTCGTCACACGCTGCCCCGACATCGACCGCCGCCGCCGCGTGTGGGAAGCCTTCCTGGACGGCAGAGGGGCCGAGGCCGCCCAGCGCGGCGACACCGAAACCGCCCGCCAGATCCTCGACCACCTGCTGGACGACACCCCCGTCACCGGCGAGGTCTGGCTGGTCGGCGCCGGCCCCGGCGACCCGGACCTGCTCACGCTGCGCGCATTGCACCTGATGCAGAACGCCGATTCCGTGCTCTACGACCAGCTTCTCCCCCCCGACCTGCTGGACCGCGTGCGACGCGACGCCACGCGGGTTTTCGTCGGCAAGCAGCGCGACCGCCACACCATGCCGCAGGAGCAGATCAACGCCGAACTGATCCGCCGCGCCCGCATGGGCGAGCGCGTGCTGCGGCTGAAGGGCGGCGACCCGTTCATCTTCGGTCGAGGCGGCGAGGAAATCGAGGCCCTGATGCAAGCCGGCATCCCTTTCCAGGTCGTGCCCGGCATCACGGCGGCCAGCGGCTGCGCCGCCTATGCCGGCATTCCGCTCACCCACCGCGACTGCGCGCAATCCTGCCTGTTCGTCACCGGCCACGCCCGCAAGGACGGCACCCTGGACCTGCCGTGGGAGCGCATGGCCGGCAGCGGCCAGACCATCGCCATCTATATGGGCGTCAGCGCCCTGCCCGACCTCTGCGCGATGCTCGTCCGCCACGGCCTGCCGCCCGACTGGCCCGCCGCGATCATCGAACGCGGCACCCGCCCCGACCAGCGCGTGCTCACCGGCACGCTGAACACCCTGCCCCCCCTCGCCCGCGCCAGCAACATCGGCAGCCCGGCGCTGATCCTGGTCGGCGAAGTCGTGCGTCACCGGGTCGTCTCTTCTTCTTTTTCTGAAGAAAAAGAAGCAAAAAGACTTTGATCCGTTCAAAGACCTCGACAGAAACGGATATTCATCTTCCGAACGGAACAGGCCAGACGCACGGCCTCGTCCCCAGGCGCCTCATCCCTGGGGATCAGCGGCAAAACTTATGAAATCGGTGAGATATTGCAGATCCTCATCTGCCTCACGGCGGCCAAGGAAAATCTGCTTCGCAATGCCGTTTTTGCCGATCCTTATGGCCCGCAGATCAAAGCGTGATGCATATTCCTCCACCAGCCACCGGGGCAGAACCGCAACGCCGCGACCATGCGCGACCATCACCAGCATGATGTCCGTCGTCTCGATGTGCTTCTGCTGGCGTGGCGCGATCCCGGCAGGCTGAAGAAACTGGGTATAGATATCCAGCCTCTCCGCAGGAACAGGGTAGGTAATAAGCGTCTCGTCCGCCAGTTGTTCAGGCGTGATACATTTAACGTCACACAGCCTGTGAGTGCTTCCAACGACAAGCACGAGTTCATAATCAAAAACCGGCGTAAAAACCAGGCCCGGTTTATAAAGCGGATCAGGCGTCACAAGAATGTCGATCTCATTGCCCAGAAGAGCCCCGATCCCGCCAAACTGAAACTTCTGGCGCACATCGACATCCACCTTCGGCCAGCGTTCGAGATAAGGCGAGACGACGTTGAGCAGCCATTGATAGCAGGGATGGCACTCCATCCCGATCTTCAGGGTGCCCCGTTCGCCATTGGCAAACTGTTCCAGCCGCTCTTCAGCCAGCGAGAACTGCGGCAGCAACCGGTTGGCGAGCGAGAGCAACCACTGACCGGCCTGCGTCAGAACCAGAGACCGCCCTTCACGCCGCCAAATCTTCACACCAAGCTGGATCTCGATCTTGCGAACCGCATGGCTGAGCGCCGGCTGGGTCAGGTTCAGCCGCGCCCCCGCCGCCGTGAGCGACCCCTCCCTGGCGACTTCCTGTATGATCATCAGATGGTTACGTTCAAGAATGGCCATGTCTTACCAGGAAATATGCACCAAATTCATACATCCATAAACAATTATCATTTATATATATTGGCGAAAACCCTTATCTGAGACCACACATCGGCATATCCGGATCTCAATGATGGCAATGCCTCCGCCCGTCGGCAGGACTTCTCTGGCATCGCTTGCGACGGTTTCGGCAATTCAGCCCGATTCTGGCGAATAGTCCCCGTCCCACTCTCATATTTTCATATCGTCGAGATGAACAACACCGTGAAACACCGGCCAGCCCAAGCCCTCCCAGGCGCGTTCTCCCCTCATGCTCTCGACATGCCGCCCCCTGCTCTCTCTTTCGAATTTGTCCCCCCGAGAACCGACGCGCAGGCGCACCGCCTGTGGCAATGCATCCGGCGCCTTGCGCCGCTTTCGCCGCGTTTTGTCTCCGTCACCTGCGGCGCTGGCGGAAGCCCACGCGCCAGCACCCGCGCGACAGTGCTGCGCCTGAAGCGGGAGACCGATCTCGTACCCGCCGCTCACCTGACCTGCGTCGGTGCAAGCCGCGAGGAAATCGACGAAATCGCCCACAGCTACTGGCAAGCCGGTGTCAGACATATCGTGGCATTGCGGGGCGATCCGCCAGCAGGCGCGGCTGATTACACCCCGCATCCCGGCGGTTACGCCCATGCCAGCGACCTCGTAACCGGCCTGCGCCGCATCGCGGATTTCGAAATCTCCGTCGCCGCCTACCCCGAGACCCATCCCGCGGCCCCAAGCCCGGCGTTCGATCTCGACAATCTCAAGCGCAAGCTCGATGCCGGGGCGACACGCGCCATCACCCAGTATTTCTTTGACGCTGAAACCTGCCTGCGTTTCCTCGACCGATGCATGGCGGCCGGCATCACCGCACCGATCGTGCCGGGCATCATGCCCATTTCAAACTACGATCAGGTGGCGCGTTTCTCGGCGCTCTGTGGCGTGACGGTCCCAGCCTGGCTGACACACCTGTTTGAAGACACCGCGAAAAATCCAGACCTTCGTCGTATCGTCGCCAGCGTCGTGGCTGTGGAGCAGGTGCGGGCCTTGCAGGCCAACGGAATCAACGAATTTCATCTCTCGACATTGAATCATGCTGACCTGCCCTTCGCCATCGCGCATATTCTTGGGCTCCGCCCGACGGAAGCCTCTGCACCGGCCGAAAGCCTGACCGGGAATGTGCTCTGATGCGCGAGAGCGATCCTGAAAGGTCGTGCGCACCGAACCGCCGCCAGCGCCCATATCCGGTTTGGCGACAAGAAACCGCAACGCAAGGAAATCACCCATGACGGAACGCTCCCGCCCCCTGCTCACACCACCGGATGGACACAGGAAGGTGCTGCTCCATTCCTGCTGCGCACCCTGTTCCGGCGAGGTGATGGAGGCGATGTCGGCGTCCGGCATTGATTATACGATCTTCTTCTACAACCCGAACATTCACCCCGAGCGGGAATATCGTCTCCGCAAGGATGAGAACATCCGCTTTGCGGAAAAACACAATGTTCCCTTCATCGACGCCGACTATGACCGTGACAACTGGTTCGCCCGCGCCAAAGGCATGGAATGGGAGCCGGAACGCGGCATACGCTGCACCATGTGCTTCGACATGCGTTTCGAGCGCACGGCGCTTTACGCGCACGAACATGCTTTCCCCGTCATGACCAGTTCGCTCGGCATTTCACGATGGAAAAACATGGCGCAGATCAATGATTGCGGGCAACGCGCCGTCTCCCCCTATGACGGGCTATCCTACTGGGACTTCAACTGGCGCAAGGGCGGAGGTTCCGCGCGCATGATCGAGATCAGCAAACAGGAGCAGTTCTACCAGCAGGAATATTGCGGCTGCGCCTATTCGCTGAGGGACACCAACCTGCATCGCCGCAACACGGGCCGCCCGGCCATTGAAATCGGCAAACTCTATTACGGAACGGACAGCAATGACTGACAAGCCGCAAAGCACGCAGTCTCCCGCCGACATTGTAACGGACGCATCGCCCCAGACGGACGGAAGCCGGCATAAGCAGGGCGAAATCCTCCTGATCTGTGACGACCAGAAGGACAACGCTTCCCACGACGAAAACCCGTTTGGCTGCCCATGCTGCATTCTGCCCTGGTCGCGCTGAACGGCATCCAGAACATGCGCATATTGCCGAAAATCCCGATCTTCGGCAATCAGAGCGCGTGGAGACGGCCCCGGTCTCCACGCCGCGCCAGACTCACGGGCGCATCATCCTCACACTCGAAAAACCCCGACGCTCAGGCCGACAGTTCTTTCCGAACGATTTCCGCCCCCGCCCCCAGAGCGTTCAGCTTTCCCGTGGCAACATGCCGGGACAGAGGCGCCATGCCGCAATTGGTCGACGGATAAAGCTTGTCCGCATCAACGAACTGGAGGGCCTTTCGCAGCGTGCTGGCGACCTCCTCCGGTGTCTCGACGGTGTTGGTTGCCACATCAATGGCACCGACCATCACCTTTTTACCGCGAATGAGTTCGATAAGATCCATCGGAACGCGCGAATTCTGGCATTCCAGCGAGATCAGGTCGATGTTCGATCTCTGGAGTTTGGGGAAGATCTCTTCATACTGCCTCCACTCCGCACCCAGGGCATTTTTCCAGTCGATATTCGCCTGGATGCCATACCCGTAGCAGATATGAACGGCCGTTTCGCATTTCAGCCCTTCGATCGCCTTTTCCAGCGTCGCAATGCCCCAGTCATTCACTTCGTCAAAGAAAACGTTGAACGCAGGCTCATCGAACTGAATGATATCGACACCAGCAGCCTCCAGTTCCCTGGCTTCCTGGTTAAGAATCCCGGCAAATTCCCAGGCCAGCTTTTCGCGGCTTTTATAATGCGCGTCATGCAGCGTATCGATCATGGTCATCGGGCCGGGCAGAGCCCATTTGATCCGCTTTTTCGTGAGCGTGCGCAGAAACCGGGCATCCTCGACAAACACCGGCTTTTCGCGCGTCACAGCCCCCACGACGGAAGGCACACTCGCGTCATAACGATTACGGATTCTGACGGTCTGGCGGTTCTCGAAATCGACGCCACTGAGATGCTCGATGAAGGTCGTGACGAAATGCTGCCGCGTCTGTTCGCCGTCGCTGACGATATCGATGCCGGCACGATCCTGATCGTCCAGCGTCAGACGCAGCGCATCCTGCTTGCCTTCCTTCAGTTCTTCACCGTGCAATTTCCAGGGGGACCAGAGCGTTTCCGGTTGCGCAAGCCAGGACGGCTTGGGCAGGCTTCCGGCGGTGGAGGTCGGGAGTAATGTCTTCATGGTTGCGGCCTTGGTATGTTTGATTGATCAGACAGGAAAACGAGCAGACCACTGCTCAAGACGATCCTGATACGGCTCGATAAAGCGTTCTTCGGTAAACTTGCCCTGCGCGACAGCCAGCCTGCTGCGCTCCTCGCGATCGTACACAATGCGGGTCAGCGAATAATCCTGATGGTTCAGGCTCGGCTGATAACGTGCGGCCGCCGGAGCATTGGCATTGTAGATTTCAGGCCGGTAAACCTTCTGGAAACACTCCATCGTGCTGATCGTGCTGATCAGTTCCAGATTGGAATAATCCGACAGAAGGTCGCCAAAGAAATAGAACGCCAGCGGCGCGGCGGCATAGGGAGGCATGAAATACCGCACCTTCATGCCCATCTTGCCGAAATACTGGTCGGTCAGGGAAAATTCTCTCTGCTCATATTCAGAACCCAGAACCGGATGATAATTTCCGGTTTTATGATAGATCCTGTTACTGGAGACGCTCAGACAGATGACGGGCATCTTGCCGAAGCTATTCCTGTAAGTGTCCGAATATATGAACGATTTGAACAGATTCCCATGAAGATCACCGAATCCGTCGGGAATACGGAATTCCGGCAGGTCCCGGTTGTGCTTCAGCAGAAGCACACTGAAATCATAATCCCGGACATAGGAAGAAAAGTTGTTCCCGGTCATTCCAGCGACACGCCGATTGTCAATCCTGTCAATAATCGAGGTATTGAGAATCTCAATTAACGGAAAGACATTATTCTGCCCATTGAAAACGAAATTCATCTCGACGGAAACGATCTCGATCTCAACGGAATAGCGATCTGCGTTCGGATTATCCCAGTGCGCGAGAGAATTGAAACGGCTATCGATCATCCGCAGGACGTTTTGCAGATTTTCCCGACGATGCGCCCCCCTGGCCAGATTGGCGAAATTGGTCGTCAGACGCGTGTCATTCGAAGGACTGTAATCGTCATCAAATCTCGTCTTCTTGATAGCGAACGTAAATTCGAGAGACATTCCTGTTTTACCTCATTTTGGCAGAATCCCCCAGATCATTATTTTGACCTGTAGAGGATTTGACGTGTTTACAGTTCCCAATCGGCAATTTTCAGGCCGGAAGTGCCGAGACGCATTGGACGCTGTTATGCCTGAGAGGATCATTGAGCAAAAATGATTTTATTTCATTTATCCATAAAATCCATTCATGGATAACCGCCATCAAAGGGCGTCCCACCCTTTTGCCTGGGGTGACCCTCGTGCCCTGATGTCCATTCTCGATATGGCCCGTCCATAAACCGGGCATTCCCTTATCCGCGCGCAAACCGCGCTTGCCGGGAGAACCCCTCGGGTTCAGGCGCATCCTCGCGACGACGGCAGACAACAGCACAGATCAGCCGACCGCGCGGCATGCTCGGGCTGTCCGGTCACACGCCCCTCTTAACGGGCCGGTCGCGGAACCGGACCAGGCGACCGTTTCAAAAGCTCCGATAGGGAGCGGCGCGCAAGACGTGAGAAAGCGGCTTTAGCGCGGAAGAGCGGCGCGCGGGGCACCGCCGCCGGGCGACCACACGCCGCCCCGAATGAACCGTCAGGACCCATCCGCCATCAGCGAGACATGCGCGCAGGTAATCTTCCACCCCTCATCGGTGCGGACCCATGTCTGGCTCTGCCGTCCGATGCGCGCCGCCCCCTCGCGCTGGAATTCCAGATTGACGGTCGCCAGATCCGTGCCGAAGGTCGTCACCACCCGGCGCAGCACCCGCCGCTGCGGCGACCCGCCGACGCGCCCCTGACGAAAGGCCGCAATCTCGGCAAAGCCGTACAACACCTCACCCACGCCATAACGGATCGTCTCCGGCGCATCGCGAAACAGCGCATCCAGAACATCCAGGTCATTGGCCATCAGCGCCGCCTCGTACCGGTCGGACATGGCGGTCACTTCGGCCATGATGGCGGGGTCGTCGATCAGAAGCATGGCACGGCACCTTCCATAAAACAGCGTATCCGTAGCAGATCACCCGGCGGTCATCATGCGAGAGTCACAACTTTCCAGCACGCTCATCAACGCGCACCGTATTGCGGCCCCCCTGAAAAATATAATAAATCATACGCATCATGACTTCCAGAATGCCGGCTTCAGACGCTCTCTCCCGAAAAACCGTCGCCGACACCAGTGGCGGGGCGGCCCGCTCGTCGCACCGGGGCCGCCGCCCCCTCGGCGCCCTGCTCTGCATGGTCCTGCTGCACGAGACGGTGCCGGCCTCCCCGGCCGACGCCGCCGGCTTCACATTGTCCACCCTGGGCATCATGCAGCCGTTCCTGCCCTCGGCCGCCGCGCCCCAACCATCGTCACAGCCGCCGTCACAGCC
>NZ_JBDNXE010000134.1:0-9830 GCF_047721585.1 Gluconacetobacter sp. | reverse complement strand
TGACGAAACAGACACCGCAAGGCGCCATGCCCACGCGTCTGATCCCCGTCAAAGCTGGCATGGATGGCGCGTGCCCAAAATTCGGTTTCCCGTTACGAAAACAGATCAGAACCGCTCGGAACCAACTGACGGTGCTCCGTCAGACCGGTCACACATCATCGTGTGAGAAATGCGGGCTAAGATTCTATGTATGTTATTGATTTAGAATAAATGTTCCACATTATAAACAATCGAGTGGGAATGATCCCGCGTCTGGCATAGGGTGGCATCACCCGGCAGGAATACGCCTCAAGGCCCGCGGAAACGCGGGCCTTTTTGTTTTTATCCGGGGCCGGATGCCCGCCTGGGTATCGAGAAGCCCATCTATACCACGCCATGGAGCAAAGCCATCCGCAATGACCCTGCGTCCGGACGCTTCTTCACAATCCATCCGCCCCGCGCTGCACCCTATCGGCATTGGCGATCTTCCGCAAATTTTCCTTTTCGAACAAGAATGTTTGTCGATTCCAGACCCCGAAGCACCGACGCGCGTGAGATACTCAGCCTGAGAAAACTTTGACACCGACGATCGGGTTGATGGATATTTTTTTGCGTTGATAGACATTTTTCAGTGGAATCAATGCAACAAAGGATATCCACGTCGATGGTGACGAGACGATGAGCGAGGCCAAACGCCATTACGATCGACTGCTGGCTGCGCACTACTCATGGATGAATGGGGCACCGCTGGAGAAAAAGGTCGCTGAACAAAGGGCGCTTCTTACCGATCTCGGGTTGAACGGCGGACCGAAGGGCATCGCCGTCGATCTTGGTTGTGGGCCGGGCTATCAGTCATTCGCCTTGATAGACATGGGCTACAATGCGGTCGTAGCGGTCGATACGAGTGCCGATCTCCTGGCGGAACTGAAGAAGGCGAGAACGGACAGTCAGGTTAAGACAGTCCTGGCAGACTTGCGTCATTTCCCGATGCTGGTTGAACAGGATTCGGCAGATGCGATCGTCTGCATGGGCGATACGCTGACACATCTGGACGAGCGGTCCGACGTATCAAAACTCTATCGCGACGCCTATGCCGCCTTGGCGCCCGGCGGGCGTTTCGTTCTGACCTTTCGTGATCTTTCGCAGGAACTGACCGGCTTGGATCGCTTCTTCTCCGTCCGGGGTGACGATCAGCGCGTCATGACGTGCGTGCTGGAATATGAGCCAGAATGCGTCATTGTGAACGATCTGGTTCACGTTCGTGAAGAATCCGGATGGATTTTTCAGAAGAGTCGTTATCGGAAATTGCGCCTCTCACCCTCAGAGCAGGTCGCCGAGCTGAAAAGGATTGGCTTTACGATCGATCATGATCGACCCATCGACAGAATGCATGCGATTTCGGCACGAAAATAGCGGGATGCATAGCTTGATGCACGGTTCGGTTGAACGGGCAGAAAATCGATGGTGGAAGCACGATAATGAGTAGTGATGATACGTATAAGATTTTCGTAATCAAATACGCGACGACGAACATGAGGCGGGAAACGTTTTTTGTACCGCCGTTGTTCCCGGCAGGAGAAATCCAGTTCGATTATTATATATCAGTGATCGCGAATGAAAAGCGTGTCATTCTGGTTGATACGGGCTTTCGCGAAGAAACGGGCGGTCGTCGCGGTCGAACATTGCTGCGCTGTCCGGTGGAGAGTCTGTCTCTATGTGGCTTTGACGCGCGCCAGGTGGATGACGTTATATTGACCCATCTGCATTACGATCATGCCGGGAACATGGGTTGTTTCAATTCCGCACGCTTCCATATTCAGCAGCGTGAGATCGAATTTGTAACCAGTTCGATGATGTCCAGCGCCAATCCCAATCTAGGTGGGTCGGTGGAGTCGAGCGATGTCCACGCTCTGGTGGACCTGATTTTCGCCGGACGTGTAAACATCCTTCATGGATCGACCGAGTTGGTGCCGGGCATCGAGCTTCATCTCGTTGGTGGCCACACGCCGGGTCAGCAGCTTGTCCGTGTGAAGACGGCGCGCGGCTGGGTCATCCTGGCAAACGATACCTGTCATTACGAGAAGAATGTTATCGACCGCCACCCTGTTTGTGCATTTGTCGATCTGCGTGAGATGATGGAGGGATTCGATAAGATCATGCATCTGGCGGATGGAGATATGTCCAGAATTATTCCCGGCCATGACCCTATCGTTATGCAGCGTTTTCCATCTCCTGATAAGTCTTTGAAAGATATCGTGGTGCGGGTCGATCTTCCTCCCGTTGGAAATTGATGACCGACGGCAGGCAAGGGAAAATCGCCATCGGCCAGACCGTGCCCGCGCCATCCGTGCGACGCTGATCCCGGCCATCCGGGTCATGAACGTCCGTCCGGCCGGGAGATGGCACCGATTGTCGGTCTGACCGGCAGGCTGAAAATGGCAAGCGGTGCAGCATGACCACGATTCTTCGGCGCCGCGTTGGCTACGGCCGGTTTCTCATTTCGCATGAGAACGGGTGTGGCGGACCGGGACGATTCGTCTTTGACGGCAACGAAGCGACCGGAAGCGCGCAGGATGTTTGTTTCATCTTTTTTGCACAAAAATTAAATATTTTTGTCAGAATTGTATGGAACTGTTGCCGAAAAAACATGGTGAAAAACAAATAGAACGACTGGCGCAAATAATACGTGCCTGTCATCAAAACATAACAAGACCGTCTGGAATGCCAATCTTATGAGATCGCTCGCATCCACAAGCGGCGTCATGAGGACGTACGGCAAGCAGGACGGAGCGATATGAAGAAGAGTGCCATCCTTTTCGTGACTACCTGTCTGACCGCGGTCATGACACACCAGACGGCACGCGCAGCGACATCGCCGAATGCCAGACACAAGGCCCATCACGCGGCGTCGCATACAACGGCCCCCGCGCGCACGGGGCGTGAACAGCCTGTTCCGACCCAGCCGGCCGCGTCGGCTCCGATTGTGGCGCGTCCGGCTGCCGTGCCTGTCCCGGCTGTGCATGTCGCGAGCGAGAACGAGGCGATCGTCGTGCTCGGTGCCGGTGCCGCGCGTGAGACGCAGACTGTGTCGCATGTGGCGATCCAGCAATATGTGCCCGGCACCAGTCCTTTCAAGGCTCTTTCGAAGTTGCCCGGCGTCATGTTCACGTCGTCGGACCCGCTGGGGTCATATGAATGGTCGCAGCAGATCATCATTCGCGGGTTCGACCAGAGCCGGCTGGGCTTTACCATGGATGGCGTGCCGCTGGGCAACCTGGCATATGCCAATGATAACGGGCTTTCGATCGGCCGTGCGCTCCAGACGGAAAATAACGGCCGCGCGACCCTGTCGCAGGGTGCCGGTTCGCTTGACGTCGCGGCGTCGAACAATCTCGGTGGTGCACTGGAATTTACATCGATCGATCCGAGCAACAAATTCGGTGTGGATGTCGCCGGAACGGTCGGTTCGTCCGGAACCTGGCGTACCTTCATGCGCGTCAATAGCGGCGTTCTGCCAGGTGGTGGAAAGCTCTATGTTTCCTATGACTACCAGGACGCCAACAAGTGGAAAGGTGACGGCGTCCAGCGTCAGCAGCAGGCCAATGCGAAGTTCGTCCAGCCGCTGGGAGAACATGTCAAGCTGACCCTGTTCGGCGACTGGTCGCTGCGACATGAAAACGACTATCAGGACCTGTCTCTCGCCACGATCCAGAAATATGGTTACCGGGTCGACAATATTACCGGAAACTATGATCTGGCGAAGCAGATCGGTTATGCCTATCAACACGGCACGGCTTACCCTGCCGGGATCGGCAACACCAATTACGGCAGCTATCCCGATTTCGTCTATTACAATGCCGGCGGCCTCCGCCAGGATGCGCTGGGCTACGGACGGCTCGATTTCGATCTGACCGATCGCCTGAAGGGCTACGCGACGGTCTATGGGCATACGAACAGCGGCGAGGGCGTGTGGGCCACGCCGTATCAGGCGACGCCGGCGGCCCTGGGTGGATCGCCATTGTCGGTCCGCACGACGGAATATGATATCCATCGCGAAGGCTTCATGGGCGGGTTGACCTACAAGGCCGGCCATCACACGATCGAAGGTGGCTTCTGGTTCGAGAACGACGATTTCGAACAGGCGCGCCGCTTCTACCCGCTCGGCCTGGACGGAACGCCGAACAGCATCGCCTGGTACAAGAACAACTGGTTCGCCACCCAGTGGCAGGGGGCGTTCAATACCAAGACCTACCAGGTCCATCTGCAGGATACGTGGCAGATCACACCGGCCCTGAAACTGAATTACGGTTTCCGTTCCCTGATTGTGGATAACCGGGCGCGTCAGATCGGCAGCAATATCTTCGGCGTGAAAGGGGCCGACGGTTACCCGTCAGGCTCGATCGAGTCGAGTAACGGCTTCCTGCCGCAGGTCGGCGCCAATTACCGCGTAAACACGCATAACGAAGTGTTTGCCGATTTTGCGCGGAACATGGCGGCGTTCGACAATTCGAACACTGGTGCCACCAGCCCCTTCGCCACGACGATCGCAGGTTATGAGGCGATCAAGAACAAGCTGAAACCGGAAATGGCGTATTCCGAGGAAGTCGGCTATCGTTACCACGATCACAATATCCAGGCGTCGATCACCGGATATTACATCGAGTTCGAGAACCGGCTGCTGACGATTACGCAGGGAACGGGCGTGCAGGGCAATGCGTCGGCGCTGGCCAATGTCGGCGGTGTTACGGCGCGCGGTGTCGATCTGGCCTTTAATTACCAGTTCGCGCCCAACTGGTCGATCTATGCGTCTTATGCCTTCAACGACTCGAAATATAATGATAACGTCAATAGCGGCGGTACGACCTATTATACCCGCGGCAGAGACGTGGTGGGCATGCCGCGCAATCTGGCCAATGTTCAGCTCGGGTATGACGACGGCTCGATCTGGGGCAATGTCAACATGCAGTTCCAGGACAAGCGTACTTATACCTACACCAATGACGCCTGGGTCCCGTCGAACGATATCTTCAATCTGAATGTCGGCTATCGGTTCCACAGCGATAACTGGGTTCTGCGCGGTGTCGATGCCCAGGTGAACGTCACCAACCTGTTCGACAAGCGCTACGTTGCGACGGTCGGCTCCAACGGGTTCGTGTTCAACGATCCCACGCACACGTTTGCCACGTTGCAGGCGGGGGCACCGCGCATGGTGTTCTTTACTCTTCGCAAGCATTTCTGAGGCGTTTGATGTCTGTCTCCTCCGGCCGTCGCCGTTTTCTGCAATGGAGCGCCGGTTTGGCGGCCGGGGGAGTGCTGCCCGACAATCTGCGTCGGGCACTGGCCATTTCGCCGCATCGCGTGACCGGTACGATCGCGGATGTCGCGCATGTCGTGATATTGATGCAGGAAAACCGGTCATTCGATCATTATTTCGGGTGCCTGAACGGGGTGCGGGGATATGGCGACCCCAGGGCCGAAACGCAGCCGGACGGTGCTTCGATCTTCGCCCAGCCGGACGGTCAGGGTGGGCATGTGCTGCCGTTCCGTTTCGATACCGACCATACGTCGAGCGCCTGCCTGGCCAGTCTCGATCATAGCTGGAAGGGGACGCAGGCAGCGTGGGATGACTGGAACGTCTGGGTGCCGCGCAAGACAGCCATGACGATGGGCTATTTCACCCGTGCCGAGATTCCCTATTATTACGCATTGGCCGATGCATTTACGATCTGCGATGCCTATCATGCGTCGATCTTCGGACCGACCAATCCAAACCGCCTCTATTTCTTCACCGGTACCAGCGGGCTCGCGGTTGGCGATCATGGGCGGCAGGTGGTCGAGAATGTCGATGACGGTAACTGGACCGCCGACATGGCGCGTGACCATGCGTCGTTCGCGCCCTTCCGCTGGACGACGTATCCCGAACGGCTGGAGGCCGCGGGTGTCTCGTGGCAGATTTATCAGGAATACGACAATTTCGGCGATAATCCGATTGCGTCCTTCGCGGCGTTCCGGAATCTGGATCGCAGATCATGGCAATATCGACGTGCGCGGCAGATCGTAGCCGGGTCCAACCATGCGAACATGACCAGTTCGGATGGTCGGTATCTGGTCGAGGCCTTTGAACGGGACGTGGCAGGCGGCCGTCTGCCGCAGGTATCGTGGATCGTGCCGCCGACCGCCCTTTCGGAGCATCCCGACGCGGCCCCAGGTTATGGCGAATTTTTGATTTCGCGCCTGATGGACGTGTTCGTGCGCCACCCCGAAGTGTGGGCGAAGACGGTCTTCATCCTGAATTACGATGAAAATGACGGTTTTTTCGATCATGTGCCCCCTCCGGTTCCCGCTGGTGAAGCGGCGAAGGGCGGCAGCACCGTTCCAGTGGCGGGTGAGATATACGCCGGTGTGCCGGTCGGCCTGGGGCCGCGCGTTCCGGCCCTCCTGATCTCGCCATGGAGTACCGGAGGCTGGGTCAATTCGCAGGTTTTCGATCACACGTCCGTTCTGCGGTTTCTGGAAGCGCGCTTCGGTGTCGAGGCACCGAATATCACGCCCTGGCGCCGGGCTGTGTGCGGAGACCTGACGTCGGCCTTTGATTTTACGCGCAGCGAACCGCTCTGGCCGGCGGCCTTTCCGGACACATCGGCCTATCCGGCCCGCGTGCGGGCGTCCTGCCGCCTGCCGCCGCCCGTCATTCCCGACCCGCAGGTTCTTCCCCGGCAGGAGACAGGTACTCGTCCGGCCCGGCCCCTTCCATATGATCTTCAAGCCGATATCGAGGAAAGCGGAAGGCTGCGCATGGCGTGCGCCGGCACGCAGGGCGCCGTGTTCCGGGTGCGGGATCGCGATGGCGTGCGGCATTATACGATCGGGGCGGGAGACGAGCACACTGTCATGCTGTCGGAGGGTGGGCCGGTTACGGTGCACGGCCCCAATGGCTTCTATCGGCGCTTCGATAGCGGGAGCGGCCTGAGCGCGGCCTTGCGGGCCGATGCGTCCACCGATGCGATCATGCTGCGGCTGGGCAATCGGGAGGCGGCGGCGCGCACGGTCGTGATGACGGACCTGTACGGTCAGGAACAGCGTGAAATCATGCTGCCCCCGCGCGGAACGGTCGATGTCATGATCGACATCGCCCGCAATGATCATTGGTATGACCTGAAGATCGGGCTGGCCGGCGGGGTCGCTGGGGATGTGATCCGGCTTGCCGGCCACAGGGAAACCGGGCGACCCAGTCGCACCGATCCTGCAATGGCATGGAAAGCCTGATCGCCCTTGTGGCCGGTCCGGCGGGGAAGACGCCGAACAGAGCCTGTCTGTGCCCGATCCAATCTGTTGCCGCGCCGATGTGGATGGTGGCTCACAACCCGAGAACCGTCGCTCCACGTCCTTCCCCAGAAGCGTTCGGAAGACCAGTCCCTCGATCAACCGGATCGTCGGGCCGACGACCGCAAATCCATCAGGCGGTTCCCCGCGCAGCCCGCCGGACCCGCCGGAGGGCGATCCGGCAGTACGGTGAGGCTGGGCTGCGTGCAAGGCAGTTGCGGAACCCGGCGATTGGGCGTTTGCTTTCGTGGTACGGGGGGCAGCCACCGGGGCGGCCCCATGTGGCACAGGAGGCTTCCATGTCCGACCTTGTGGTTCTCGGTTTCGATACGCTCGACGGCGCGACACTTGCCCGCGAGGAGATATGGAAACTCGAAAACGAATATCTCGTTGATGTCGATGACGCGGTGGTCGTCCGTCGAACGGATGATGGAAAGATTCATCTCGACCAGTCCGTGCATACGGTGGCCCTCGGGGCGGTGGACGGTGTGTGGAGCGGTATGCTGCTTGGAACCCTGATCGGGCTGGTGTTTCTGAACCCTCTGGCCGGTTTCGCCGTTGGCGCGGTGGCTGGCGGGACGGCGGGTACCATCGGGGGCGCCATGACCGATTTCGGCATCAATGACAACTTCATGAAAAGCGTCGGTGCGACCCTGAAGCCGGGCACCTCCGCACTCTTCGTCCTGGTGCGTAAGGTGGAGCCGCAGAAGGTCGTGAGCCATCTCCGGGCTTTGAGCGGCCACCCGCATCTCATCCAGACATCGCTCTCGCCCGAGGCTGAACAGAAGCTGCGCACGGCGCTGGTAGCGGATAACGGCAGCGCGGCCTGATACAGGCGCGCATAACAGGAGAAATAATGTGGCAGATATTTACGATAAGGTTCAACGGCTTCGCTCGGATCTCGAGACACTCGGCGCCGATCTGCGGGAGGCCGACACAGCACTGCGGACCGAATTCAAATCGTGGGGTGCCAAGAACGGCGCCAAGGCGCTGCGCAAGACCGCCAAGCGCCTTCAGGAACTCGGCGACACGGCCGTGAGCCAGGCCAACGACCTGAACAAGAAGGTCCTGGAAAAGATCGGGGATTCGCAGGAGCGTGCGCAGCAGGTCTCCGTGCTGCTGGGCGAAACTGCGGCACGGCTCGAAAAGAGCAATGCCGTGGCCAAATCCGGCGGCATCGTCCGCACGCTGGCCGGCGTGGCCATCGGACTGGCTGTCGTGGGGGGCATCGCAGCACTTGCAAAGCGGCTGTGCAGCAAATCGGAGCCTTACAAGCCGGGGCACTAAAAACCTCGCGGGGGCAGGGGGGCGCGCAGGAGCACCTCCCTGCCGGTGGCTCACGGGGCCGCAACGCATGCCCATCTCAATGCGTTGCTCTGGTGTTCATTCGGCAATGAGGATGTCACCATGGCCTCGCGGGCAAGCTGGAAGGGAACTCTCGCGATCGGGAAGCTGACCTGCCCGGTTGCACTTTTCGCGGCGGCCTCGGCCTCCGAACGGATTGCCCTGCACCTGATCAACCGTGCGACCGGCAACCGCGTGCATCGGCACTATGTCGATAGCGAGACCGGCGAAGAGGTGGCACGCGACGATCAGGTCAAAGGCTACGAGACCAGGAACGGCGATGTCGTGCTACTCGATCCGGAAGAGATCGCGGCCGCCGTCCCGGACAGCGACAAGAAACTGGCAGTCTCCGCCTTCATCCGCTGCGGCGAGATCGACGACGTCTATCTGGATCGTCCCTATTATCTGGGCCCGGCAGAACCGGAGGCGGAAGAAGCATTCGTGCTGATCCGCGAGAGCCTGGCGCAACAGAGGGTGGCGGCGCTGGCCCGCACGGTGCTGTTCCGTCGTGTACGCACGCTGCTCATCCGGGCCCATGAGGGCATCCTGATCGCGCCGACCCTGAATTTCGACGACGAGGTGCGCTCGGCGCACGATGCGTTCCGCGATATTCCCGACCACCCGCTCCCGCAGGAAATGCTGGATCTGGCGGCCCATATCATCGAGACGAAGAAAGGCCATTTCGACCCCTCGGCATTCGACGACCGGTACGAAGCCGCCCTGGCCGCGCTGGTCGAAGCCAAATTGAAGGGCAAAAAGCCCGCGCCACCGCCCGGCCCGGCCGAAAGCAGGATTGTCAGCCTGATGGATGCCCTGCGCGAAAGTGCCGGCGTGACAACAGCCAAAGCTTCCGCCCAGCCGGCCCGTCGTAAAAAGACCGGAGTCCGCTCCCGGCCCGCGCATGGCCGCCGCAGGGCAGGTTGAACGATGGCGCTCGACACCTACCGCCAGAAGCGCGACTTCACGCGCACACAGGAACCGGTGGGCGAACGGGCCCGGACCGAAGGGCACAGCTTCGTCGTCCAGAAGCATGATGCCCGGCGGCTACATTACGATTTCCGCCTGGAACTGGATGGCGTCCTGAAAAGCTGGGCGGTCACCAAGGGGCCCAGCCTCGTCGCAGGCGAAAAGCGCCTGGCCGTGCATGTCGAGGATCATCCGCTGGACTATGGGGATTTCGAAGG
>NZ_JBDNXE010000133.1:0-9941 GCF_047721585.1 Gluconacetobacter sp. | reverse complement strand
AGCGCAGGAAACGCGCGTCGGATCGCCGCCAGCGCCCGTTTCCGGTCAGGTTTTCAGTCGTTGGTGACGCTGATGTCGGGCGCCTTGGGGTTCTTCATGCCCACGATGTTGTAGCCGCAATCCACATGATGGATCTCGCCGGTCACGCCACCCGACAGGTCGGAGAGCATGTACAGCCCCGCCCCGCCGACTTCTTCCAGCGCCACGTTGCGCTCCAGCGGCGCGTTGTACTGGTTCCATTTCAGGATATAGCGGAAATCGCCGATCCCGTTGGCCGCCAGCGTCATGACCGGCCCGGCCGAGATGCCGTTGACGCGAATGCCGTCGCCACCCAGATCGGCGGCCATGTAACGCACCGAGGCTTCCAGCGCCGCCTTGGCCACGCCCATGACGTTGTAATGCGGCATCACCTTCTCGGCGCCGAGATAGGACAGGGTGAGAATCGAGCCGCCATCGGTCATCAGCCGCGCCGCCCGCCGCGCCACGGCGGTGAACGAGTAGCAGGAGATGTCCATCGCGGTCAGGAAGGCATCGCGCGGCGTGTCCAGGTAACGCCCGCGCAGGAACTGCTTGTCCGCCCAGCCGATGGCATGGACGAGGAAGTCGAGCCGCCCCCATTCTTCCTCGATCCGGGCGAAGGTCTCGTCCATCGCCGCGTCGTCGGACACATCGCACGGCAGCACCAGCGACGACCCCACGCGCTCGGCCAGCGGGCGGACGCGCTTGCCCAGCGCCTCGCCCTGGTAGGTAAAGGCCAGTTCGCCGCCCTGGGCCGCCACGGCATTGGCAATGCCCCAGGCGATCGAGCGGTCATTGGCCACACCCATTACGAGGCCGCGCTTGCCCTTCATCAGGGTGCCGGCGGGCGGGGCTTTGGACGCGCCATCTGACATGATAGAATCCTCGGAATGGATGGAATATGGCATGATCGGATTGGCGCCGTGGTTGCACAAGCGCGCGCGTCGGACAAGGTCCGAGCGGCCGTGCAGCCCCGGTTTCACCGAATGCGTGGCATGCCGGCCATGTCTCCGCCTCCCGCCCGGCCAGAATGGGACCGACCGTCATGACCACGCCGCTGATCGACCTGGGCTCCGACCCGTTCGCCCTGTTCGCCCACTGGATGCGCGCGGCCGAAGCCGCCGAACCCAACGATCCCAATGCCATGGCCCTGGCCACGGCCACGCCCGACGGCCGCCCGTCGGTGCGGATGATCCTGCTGAAGGGCGCCGACCGGCGCGGCTTCGTCTTCTATACCAACCTCGAAAGCCGCAAGGCCGGCGAACTGGTGGCAAACCCGCAGGCCGCCCTGCTGTTCCACTGGAAGAGCCTGATGCGCCAGATCCGCATCGAAGGCCCGGTCGAACCGGTCACGGACGCGGAGGCCGATGCCTATTTCGCCAGCCGCTCGCGCCTGTCGCGGCTGGGCGCCATCGCCTCCGACCAGTCCCGTCCCCTGGCCGACCGCGCGCTGTTCGAGCATCGGCTGGCCGAGGAAGAGGCCCGCTACCCCGAAGGCGCGCCCATCCCCCGTCCCGCCGACTGGTCCGGCTTCCGCCTGATTCCGGAGCGGATCGAATTCTGGCAGAATCGCGCCCACCGGCTGCACGACCGGGCGGTCTGGCGCCGCCCGGCACCGGATGCGGCATGGGAGACCACGCGCCTCTACCCCTGACCCCTTTCCCCGTCCACGTTCCTGGCATTCTGGAGAATAACATTGAAAAATATACAGAAAGTCCTGCTGCCTCTGAACGGAACCTCCAATGCCGAGGCCGCCCTGGCCACCGCCCTGCTCTTCGCCCGGCAGTTCGGCGGCCACATCGCGGGGCTGCATGTGCGCGCCGACAGCCGCGATGTCGCCCCCCTGGCCGGCGAGGGCCTGTCGGGCGCGATGGTCGAGGACATGATGTCCGCCGCCGAGCGCGAAGGCTCCCGCCGCGCCCTGGCGGTGCGCGAGATCTTCGACCGCTTCACCGCCGCCCACGGCGTGCAGGTCACGGACACGATCCCGCCCTTCTCCGGCAACCCCGTCGGCACCGCCTCGGCCAGCCTCGTCACCATGACGGGCCGCGAGCATGAGGTCGTGACCTACCGCGCCCGCCTGTCCGATGTCACCGTGGTCCCCCACCCGGATTCGGGCGAGGAAATCTCGTCGTCCGAAACCCTGCACGCCATCCTGTTCGACAGCGGCCGGCCGGTCGTCATCGCCCCCCGCCGCGTGCCCGCCACCGCCGGCCGGCGGATCTGCATCGCCTGGAACGGCACGTCGGAATCCACGGCGGCCCTGCACCATATCCTGCCCTGGGCGGCCGAGGCCGGGGCCGTGCGCATCCTCTATTCCGGCGACTACCAGCGCCGCGGCCCCGAAGCGCGCGACGCCGCCGACTACCTCACCATCCACGGCATCCACGCCGACCTGGTGGAATTCGGCGACCCGGACGAGACGGTGGGCGCCAGCCTGCTGGCCGCCTGCCACGATTTCGGTGCCGACATGCTGGCCATGGGCGCCTATTCCCATTCCCGCCTGCGCCAGTTGATTCTCGGCGGCGTTACACGCCACGTTCTGGAGAATGCCGAAATCCCCGTGCTGATGAGTCGTTGATCCCTCTCATCATTGGTGCCATGCCCAAATACCACGACCATCAGACGTATATTTCACTTGAATATGGATCAAGGAAGGATTAGATGCCACTCAAAGCACGATTACACCTCGTGCATTGAGAAATATGGGTCTGCACCGTGGGTCTTGAACCGTCGATCATCCATGCCATAGACGCCGCCGGCGAAGATGCGCCGGCGATCCTGCGCGCGGCGCTGGGGGCGATGCCGCGCGGGCGCATCGGCCTCGTGTCGTCCTTCGGCACCGAATCCGCCGTCCTGCTGGCCATGGCGGCGGAGATCGACCCTTCGGTGCCGGTGCTGTTCCTGGAAACCGGGCAGCATTTCCCCGAGACGCTGGCCTATCGCGACCGGCTGATCGCGCATCTGGGCCTGACCGGCGTGCGCGACATCCACCCCGACCCGGCCCAGATCGCGGCCCGCGACCCGCAGGGCCAGCTCTGGGCGTTCGACCCGGACGCCTGCTGCGCCCTGCGCAAGGTCGAACCGCTGGACACGGCGATCATCCCGTTCGACGCCTGGATCACCGGCCGCAAGCGCAGCCAGGCCGCCACCCGCGCCCACCTGCCGGTGATCGAGCCGCAGGCCGACGGCCGTTTCAAGATCAACCCCCTGGCACGCTGGACCGCGGCGGAACTGGATGCGGAAATGACCCGCCGCGCCCTGCCGCGTCACCCGCTGGCCGCCCTGGGCTACCGCTCGATCGGCTGCGCGCCCTGCACGCAACCGGTCGCCGAAGGCGCGGACCCCCGCGCCGGCCGCTGGGCCGGACTGGCCAAGACCGAATGCGGCATCCACGCCTGACCACCCGCCGCGACGACCCCGCCCCCCTTTTGCCGAACCTGCAAGGTAGCGCCCCCATGGACGATCTCGACCAACTCGAAGCCCAGAGCGTTTACATCCTGCGCGAGGCGTACCGGAAGCTGAAGCCGCTGGCGATGCTGTGGTCGCTGGGCAAGGATTCCAACGTCATGCTCTGGCTGGCGCGCAAGGCGTTCCTCGGCCGGGTGCCGTTCCCGGTGATGCATGTCGATACCGGCAAGAAATTCCCCGAGATGTACCGCTTCCGCGACGAATATGTGAAAAAGTGGGAGCTGGAACTGCTGCTGGGCGACTGTCCGCCGGTCGAGGAAATCGACCCGACGCTCCCTCCGGCCGCCCGCTCCGCCGCGCGCAAGACCGCCGGCCTCGCAACGATGATCGAGAAATACAAGCTGGAAGGCGTCATCGCCGGCATCCGCCGCGACGAGCAGGCCACCCGCGCGAAGGAGCGCGTGTTCAGCCCGCGCGGATCGAGCCATAAATGGGATGTCCGCAACCAGCCCCCCGAATTCTGGGACCAGTACGCCACCCCGCATGAAGAGGGCGTGCATATCCGCGTCCACCCGCTGCTGTCATGGCGCGAGATCGACATCTGGCGCTATATCGAGCGCGAGGGCATCCCGCTGGTCGATCTGTATTTCTCCAGAAACGGCAAGCGGTACCGCTCGCTGGGCGATCAGGACATCACCAGCCCGATCGAGAGCGAGGCCGCGACGGTGGCCGAAGTGATCGCGGAGTTGCAGACCACCCGCACCTCCGAGCGCGCCGGCCGCGCCATGGACCATGAATCGGAAGATGCGTTCGAGCGGCTGCGCGTCGCCGGCTATCTGTGAACCCAGCGGACGGATCGAGACACATCATGAGCAACGATATCCTTCGCCAGGACGCGGCCACCCCCATCGTCATCGTCGGCCATGTCGATCACGGCAAATCCACCCTGATCGGCCGCCTGCTGCATGACACCGACAATCTGCCCGAGGGCCGGGTGGCGCAGATCATCGAATCCAGCCGCAAGCGCGGCCTGAAGGTGGAGTGGAGCTTCCTGCTCGACAGCCTTCAGATCGAGCGCGACCAGGGCGTGACCGTCGATTCCACCCGCATCCCGTTCCTGCTGGGCAACCGGCAGTTCGTGATCGTGGACGCCCCCGGCCACCGCCAGTTCCTGCGCAACATGATCACCGGCGCCGCCGATGCCGAGGCCGCCGTACTGGTGATCGACGCCGCCGAGGGCGCGCAGGAACAGACGCGCCGGCACGCCATGCTGCTGCGCCTGATCGGCATCCGCCACGTCGTCGTGCTGATGAACAAGGTGGACCTGCTGGATTACGACGAGCACAAGATCGCCGCTTCGGAACAGGCGGTCGCCGCCCTGCTGAAACAACTCGATATCGAACCCAGCCTGTTCATCCCCGCCTCGGCGCGCGAGGGCGACAACATCGCCTCCCGCTCCCCGCGGATGGACTGGTACAAGGGCCCGACCCTGACCGAGGCCCTGGCCCTGGTCCCGTCCCCCGCCGGCCGCGCGGACCTGCCGCTGCGCCTGCCGGTGCAGGATGTCTACCGTTTCGACAGCAAGCGCGTGGTCGCCGGCCGCATCGAGCGCGGCCGTGTTTCGGTCGGCGACACGCTGGTCATCGGCACCCACGGCACCACCGCCCGCGTCGCCTCCATCGAAAGCTGGCACACCGCCCCGCAGATTTCCGCCGTCGCCGGCCAGTCGGTCGCCATCACGCTGGAGCCGGACGTCATCCCCGATCGCGGCGACCTGCTGCACCGGCCGGACGAAGCGCCGATCCGCACCGCGCGCATCCGCTCGCGCCTGTTCTGGCTGCGGCAGGAGCCGCTGCGCGTGGGCGAGAGCTTCCGCCTGCGCCTCGCCACCGCCGAACATCAGGTTACCGTCGCCTCGATTGATTCCGTGGTGCGGCTGGACGACCTGACCGAACACGCATCCGATCACGTCCCGCCCGAGGGCTTCGCCGAGATCACGCTGGCGGCGTCGGAGAGCATCCTGTTCGACGCCTTCACCCCCGGCACCACCGACGGGCGCGGCGTGCTGGTCGATCGTCACCAGCGCATCGTCGGCGGCGCGCCGCTGATCGGCCCGGCCGAAATCGCCAGCGGCACCAAGGCCATCCACCCCACCGACAGCACCGTCTCGCTGTGGGACCGCGCGCAGGCGCGCGGCCATCGCGGCGGCGTATTCTGGATGACCGGCCTGCCCGGCGCGGGCAAAAGCACCATCGCCCGCGCGGCGGAATCCCGCCTGTTCGCGCAAAAGATCGACGTTTCGGTGCTGGATGGCGACACGCTGCGCGCCGGCCTGTGCGCCGATCTGGGCTTCTCGGAGGCCGACCGCACCGAGAACGTGCGCCGCGCCGCCGCCGTCGCCCGCATCCTGGCCGAAACCGGTCAGGTGGTGCTGGTGGCGCTGATCTCGCCGCGCGCCGCCGACCGCGAACTGGCGCGTCAGGTCGTGGGCGAAGGCTTCCACGAAATCTTCGTGGATGCCGATCAGGCCACCTGCGAGGCCCGCGACCCCAAGGGCCTCTATCAGGCCGCCCGCGCCGGGCGGATCAGCGGCTTCACCGGCATCGACGCGCCCTACGACGTTCCGGCCACACCGGACCTGCACCTGCCCACCGGTGCCGGCAGCGTGGGCGACGTCGCGGACCGTCTGGCCGGCTATGTGGCCGATAGCGTCACACTGGCCGAAGCCACCCGCCGCCGCTCCTGAGCGGACGGGCCGAGGCAGATAGACAGAGCGCAATGCACGATTAACAATCGTGCATTCCTCTTGTATTGCGCGCATGAAACCCCTAATGCCTCTGTAGAACGGGGCGACATCCTGTCGGCATCGGCCGGATCGGACATAAGAGGTACGGACCAGTGAGCGATGTCAGGAACAACCGCCGCGTAGCCGGCGGTTCGAGCGTGATCACCGCCAACCGGCTGCTGGACGGTCGCATCGTCTGGCAGGTAGCCGAAGGCGACTGGTCCCCCATGATCCATGACGCGCGGATCATCCCGAACGCGGAGATCGAGGCCGCCATCGCCCAGGCCGCCGCCCGCCAGCAGGCCGACGGCCTGGTCGGCGTCTACGGCGTGCAGATCGAATCCGACGAAGCCGCGCCGACCCCCGTCACGGTGCGCGAGCGCATCCGCGCCTTCGGTCCCACCGTCCATCCCGATTTCACGCCCGCAGCCGAGCTCGAAGCCCATGCCTGACACCATCCCAGCACCCGCGCTGCCCGTCGGGCATTACGGCTACGATCAGGTCGACCGCGCCTTCCTGGCCGACCGGGTGGAACAGTTCCGCGACCAGGTGGCCCGCCGCATCGCCGGCACCCTGTCCGAGGACGAGTTCAAGCCCCTGCGCCTGATGAACGGCCTGTATCTGCAACTGCACGCCTACATGCTGCGCATCGCCGTCCCCTACGGCGTGCTCGATTCCCGGCAGATGCGCGAACTGGCCCATATCGCCCGCACCTACGACCGCGATTACGGCCATTTCACCACCCGCCAGAACCTCCAGTTCAACTGGATCAGGCTGGAAGACACGCCCGACATCCTGGCCCGGCTGGCGGCGGTGGACATGCACGCCATCCAGACCAGCGGCAACTGCATCCGCAACGTCACCTGCGACCAGTTCGCCGGCGCGGCACAGGACGAACTGGTCGATCCGCGCGTCCATGCCGAAATCCTGCGGCAATGGTCCACGCTGCATCCGGAATTCACCTTCCTGCCGCGCAAGTTCAAGATCGCGATCAGCGGCAGCCCCAACGACCGCGTGGCCGCCCGCTTCCACGATATCGGGCTGGTGGCCAAGCCGGCCCCCGACGGCGGCACGCAGTTCGACGTCTTCGTCGGCGGCGGCATGGGCCGCACGCCCATCGTGGGCGTGCACCTGCGCGACGACCTGCCGGAAGAAGACCTGCTGGCCTATCTGGAAGCCATGGTCCGCGTCTATAACGAGTACGGTCGCCGCGACAATATCTACAAGGCGCGGATCAAGATCCTGGTCCAGGCGCTGGGCACCGAAGGCTACCGCCAGAAGGTCGATGCCGAGTTCGCGTCCATGAACCGCGCCCGCTACCGCCTGCCGCCCGAGACGGTCGCCGCCATCCGCGCCCGCTTCGGCACGCCGGACCTGAACGCGCCCGACGACGCGGCCGCCCGGCTCGACCGCGCCCGCCGCGCCGACCCGGCCTTCGACCGCTGGGTGCGCACCAACACGCATCCGCACCGCGCGCCGGGCTACATCTCCGCCGTCATCTCGCTCAAGCCCGCCGGCGGCATCCCCGGCGACGCCACTTCGGCGCAGATGGATACGGTGGCCGACCTCGCCGACCGCTACGCCTTCGGCGAAATCCGCGTCACGCACATGCAGAATCTCGTGCTGGGCCATGTGCGGCAGGACGAGTTGCATGCGCTGTGGCAGGCCCTGCGCGCGGCAGACCTCGCCTCGGCCAATATCGGGCTGATCGGCGACATCATCGCCTGCCCCGGCCTCGATTACTGCGCGCTGGCCAATGCGCGGTCGATCCCGATCGCCCAGAAACTCGGCGCCCGCTTCGCCAGTCCCGAACTCCAGGAGACGATCGGCCCGATCGAAATCAAGATTTCCGGCTGCATCAATGCCTGCGGCCATCACCATGCCGGCCATATCGGCATTCTGGGCGTGGACAAGAAGGGCGAGGAATTCTTCCAGCTCACGCTGGGCGGCTCGCCGGGCAGCGACGCCTCGGTCGGCCAGATTCTCGGCCCGGCCCTGCCCGAGGACGCGACGGTGGACGCCATCGCGCGCCTGGTCGATGCCTATCTGGTCCACCGCACGGGGGGCGAACGCTTCCTCGATACCTACCGGCGCCTGGGCGCCGCCCTGTTCAAGGATGCCGTCTATGCCCCTGCTTGAAGACGGACAGCTCGTCCCCGACACCTGGACGACGCTCGACGCGGACTCCCCCCTCCCCGCCACCGGCCCGGTCATCGTACCGCTCTCCCGGCTGGAGGAAGGGCTGGCCCGCGCGCCCGGCGAAAAACTGGGCGTAGCCCTCGCGCCGGACACGGAAATCGACACGCTGCGCACCGCCCTGCCCCGCCTGTCGCTGGTGGCGGTCACCTTCCCGATCTTCCGCGACGGCCGCGCCTTCAGCCAGGCCCGCGCCCTGCGCGAGCATCTGCATTTCACCGGCGAAATCCGCGCCACCGGCAAGCCCCTGCCCGACCAGTACGAATTTCTCCTGCGCTGCGGCGTCTCCACGGTCGCCCTGCCCGCCGGCAGCGATCCGGAAATCTGGGCTCGTGCTCACACAAGATTCCGCATCGCCTATCAGCCGTCGGTCCGTGGCGAACGCGCCGAAGGCTTCGCATTGCGGCGCGTTCTCTAACCGCCCGGCCAGCCCTCACCAGCCCTCATCGCATTCTTTCACCGGATTTCAGCCACCGGAGCCGAGAACCGCATCCCATAGAGGCTGTTCCAGGAAACGCCCCGCCTCGTCGCGCGGGGTACATCCCAGTTCCGCGACCGCCCAATGGTTGGGCATGAACACGCCGGGTCGCGGCGCACATTGCGCGGCATCCGTCACGATGCGGATATGGTCGGGCGCCAGACCCAGGGCCGCATAGGTCTTTGCCATCCACGGTGCCTGCGCCTCATGCGCCGAATACATGCCCCACCAGCGCGCGCCCGGCGTGGCGGACGGGCCGGACAGCCACGCAGCAAGGCTCCCCGTCTGCTGGTAATGATCCCAGGGGCTGGACAGCAGAACGACACGCCCGACCGGAATCCGCGTGGCCAGAAACGCCGCCAGCCCGGCCCCCTGCGAAAATCCGCTCACGGTCATGTCGCCCCAGCGCGGCTGCCCGTTTTCGAGGTAGCGATCCCAATGTTCCGCCGGCCATTCACGCGCGAGATAGCGCAGCATGGCCGCCGTCCGGGACACCAGCCCTTCCGAGGGCGCGATGCTCAGACCCGGCATCGGCGCCCCGCCGAAAATCTTCGCGTAGCGGTATTGTTCGAAGCAAGGGTCCCGCCCGCTGGAGCAGAGTTGCACACCGGGCGGATTATACGTGTAATCGACCATCAGCACCCGATAATGCCGCGTCAGCGCATCGGCCAGAAACGGAATGGTCGGAGACCGGCGCAGAGACGGCGCGCCCCCGAAAAAGACCAGAAGCCGACCACTCTCCCCCGTATCGGGCAGATAGGCCGCCACATTATTGGCATCGGTTTTCCGGATGGCCGGGTCCGTGTCCTGCGGCGCGACATCATGTTCGACCATCCGCGCCGCCCAATCCGTCGCCAGAGCGACGGGCACCCGCACACATGAAAGAAGGCAGACAAAGAGAACGACTCCAGCGACGCCACGCATGCCCGTCATGTCTCCGGCTCGCCGTTCGCGAACCAAAATGAACCATGCGCACCATATCATGCGCGCCCCTCTCCAGATACCCTGCACGCCCCTTTGCGCACCCCGCTCCATAACCCTTCCCACCCTCTC
>NZ_JBDNXE010000132.1:0-9948 GCF_047721585.1 Gluconacetobacter sp. | reverse complement strand
GTTCTATACCGGGCTGGCCGGTGTTTCGGCCCTGTTGCTGCCGGCGGGCGGGCTGGTGGGGGCGCTGCTGGCGGTGCTGCTGCTGCTGGGGCTCGTGGGGCAGGGCGGGACGCTGGTGCTGCTGCTTGCAGGGGCGGCGATGAGCAGTTTTGCAGCCGCGCTGACGGCCATGGCGATGAACCTGATGCCAAGTCCCTACGCGGCCTACGAGGTGATGCGCTGGGTGATGGGGTCGCTGACCGACCGGACCATGACCGATGTGTGGGTCAGTTTGCCGGGGACCGTCGCGGGGTGCCTGCTGATGTTGACGGTCGCGCGGGCGCTGGACGCGCTGGCATTGGGCGACGAGGTAGCCGAGAGCATGGGGTTTCGCCTGCGCGGCCTTCTGGGCATCCAGACGCGGGTCGTGGTGGGGGCGGCTGTCGCGGTCGGATCGTGCGTTGCGGTCAGTGGGGCGATCGGCTTCGTGGGGCTGGTGGTGCCGCATCTGCTGCGGCCGCTGACGGGCCACCAGCCTTCGCGCCTGCTGCTGCCTTCGGCATTGGGGGGCGCGCTGCTGCTGCTGGTTGCCGATGCGGCGGTGCGGTTGCTGTCGGGGGCCACCGAGATCCAGATCGGTGTGCTGACGGCGCTGATCGGGGCGCCTGTCTTCTTTCACCGGGTGATCGCCATGCGTCGGACCATGCCATGACCGGCCTGTTTGCGCGGGGGGTGACGCTCTCGCTGGGGGGGCGGCGGGTCCTGCATGACGCGCATGTCGCGCTGGCGGCCGGCGAGGTTGTGGGGGTGATCGGCCCGAATGGCGCGGGCAAGAGCACGCTGCTGCGCGTGCTGGCCGGCCTTCAAGGGGCCGATGCGGGAGAGGTGCTGCTGGAGGGCCGCGCACTGGCGGCGATGATGCCGGGTGACAGGGCGCGGCGGCTGTCTTTCCTGCCTCAGGAGGGCGTGTCCCCGCCGCCGATGCGGGTCGCGGATCTGGTGGCGCTTGGGCGTTTGCCGCATCGGGGAGCGCGGAATGACGTGTGCGATCATGCGGCGGTGGAGGCTGCGTTGGCGGAAACGGGACTGCTTGATCTGCGTGACCGGCCGGCCAATCAGTTGTCGGGTGGGGAGCGGGCGCGCCTGCGGCTGGCGCGGGCGCTGGCGGTGGAGGCGCCCTATCTGCTGGCGGATGAACCTGTGGCGGCGCTGGACCCGGCCCATGCTCTGGCGGTTATGGCATCGTTCGGCCGCCTGGCGGACGCGGGCAGGGGAGTGGCGGTGGTGCTGCATGACCTGACGCTGGCGGGGCGGTTCTGCCATAGGCTGGTGCTGATGCGCGACGGGCGCATCGTGGCGCAGGGGCGGCCGGCGGAAATTCTGACCGATGCGGCCATGCGTGCGGTCTATGGCGTGACCGTCCGACGGGTGGATGATGCGGTCGTGCCCTGGAGCCTGACGGGCGAACCGGCCTGAAGAAGGCGTGACATTTCTTAAAAAACGAAAAAAATAATTTAAATCATCAAATTTCTGAAATTTGTATCGTAACGGTGGGGGCGTTTTTCGCCCCGTCTGCACTCGCTCCGGTGATGGGCGGATAGTTTCATGAAAGATACACGAAAGAAACGGGCGGATACGGTTAGAGAAGGCGCGTCCCTCATCAGGGTGTACCGCTTGCGATGAACGTGATTCTGAACGATCGACTCACTTCTGCCAGCTATCGGACCGTCTTTGTTTCGGACGTCCATCTGGGAACGCGCGATTGCCGTGCCGACCTGCTGGCGGAATTCCTGCGCAACATGACCTGTCAGCGCCTGTATCTGGTGGGCGATATCATCGACGGCTGGAAGCTGAAGCGGTCATGGTTCTGGAACAGCCATCATGACGACGTGCTGAACCTGATCCTGCGCATGGCGCGCAGCGGGACCGAGATCATCTACATTCCCGGCAATCATGACGAGATGTTCCGGCGCTGGCTGCCGCATGAGTTGGAAGTGGCCGGAATCCGCCTGCGTAACCAGGCCGAGCATGTGACCGCGACCGGGCGGAAATTCCTGGTGCTGCATGGTGACGAGTTCGACAGCGTGGTGCGCTATGCCCCTTTTCTGGCGATGCTGGGCGATCGGGCCTATACGCTGGCGCTGGTCGTCAACCGCTGGTTTAACCTCGTGCGGCGCCGATTGGGCCTGCCCTATCGTTCGCTGTCGCAATGGCTGAAGCGACAGGTCAAGAGCGCGGTCATGGCCATCGACCGCTTCGAGACCGCCGTGGCGGATGAGGCCCGGCGCCGAGGCATGGACGGGGTCATCTGCGGCCATATCCATCATGCCGTGATCAAGGATCTGGGCGGCGTGTTGTATATGAACGACGGTGACTGGGTCGAAAGCTGTAGCGCGCTGGTGGAGCATCACGACGGCAGCATGGAACTGCTGGACGTAACCGATGTGTGCAACCGGTTCCCCGTGGCTGCGCCGCTGGCCTCGCGGTCGTTTGCCGGTGCCTGAGTGACGGTGGACGCGGTTTCCGCCGTCGCGCCGCCCGAGGTTAGGCCGGAGGCCGGCCTTGCGGCGCCGCCATTGCGTATCCTGATGGTCAGCGATGCCTGGTATCCCCAGGTCAATGGCGTGGTGCGCACCGTTTCACGCCTGCGCGACGCGCTGGGGGCGATGGGGCATACGGTCGGGATCATCGGCCCGCATCTGTTTCGTACCATGCCGTGCCCGACCTATCCCGAGATCCGCCTGTCTATACTGCCCGGCAGCCGGCTGAACCGGCTGATCGAACATTTCCGCCCCGATGCGCTCCATATCGTGACCGAAGGGCCGCTGGGGCTGGCGGCGCGGCGCTGGGCGCTGCGCAACGGGCAGTGCTTCACGTCGTCCTTTCATACGCGCTTCCCAGAATATATTCGTGCCCGAACGGGATTTCCGATGGGGGTGCCCTATCGCTTCCTGCGCTGGTTTCACGACGCGGCGGCGTTGACGCTGGTTCCGACCGCCAGCCTGCAGGAGGAGTTGCAGGGGCGGGGCTTCATGCGTCTGGAATGCTGGACGCGGGGGGTTGATGCCGACCGGTTCCATCCCGAGGCCGCCGCGATCGACTGGCAGGCAATGTATGACGTGCGGGGGCCGTATCTGCTCTATGTGGGGCGTGTGGCGGTAGAGAAGAATCTGGAGGCGTTTCTGTCTCTGGATCTTCCGGGCACCCGAATCGTGGTGGGGGACGGGCCGGACCGGGTGGCTCTGGCCGCGCGTTATCCCGATGTGCTGTTCACCGGCTATCTCACCGGCCCGGATTTGGCGGCGGCCTATGCGGCCAGCGACGTCTTCGTGTTTCCCAGTGTGACCGACACGTTCGGACTGGTGATTCTGGAGGCACTGGCCTGTGGCGTACCGGTGGCGGCCTTCGATGTGACGGGGCCGCGCGACATCCTGCCGCCGGGAATATCGGCGGTCGGTGCGATCGGGCCGGACCTGCGGCGCAATATCCTCGCCGCGTTGAATGCGGACCGTGTCGCCTGCCGGGCACATGCCGCACGGTTCAGTTGGGAAGCCTGCGCACGTATGTTCCTTGATGCCGTCATCAGGGCGCAGCGGGTTGGGCGCACCGTCTGAGCGTTTGCCGGGTGATCGGGCGACGACCTCGCCGAGTGCTGGATCGTGAAGGAGGATTTCGTCGCTCAGCATGGTGGTAGAGAGCGTGAGGTTGGTGTCTTTCTGGCCAGTTCGCCCGTTTCGGTGACCAGTCGTTCTCCGGCCTCCTGCATGACGCGTAGAACGGGAAGGGTCGAGCCGTCGGAGGTGCCGGTCTTTCCACGAAGGGATTACCTATCGCAGGGCATTGCCGGATGCTGAATAACTTCCCAGGTTGAACGGGCGGCCGGGCAGGGCGTTTCTGGTGGAGGCGGTTCGGTCGGGTGGATCGGCGGCTGAAAACATCTTAACGGGGCTCGATGCCGAGGATCAGCCCGGCGCCGTC
Organism: Gluconacetobacter sp.; assembly: GCF_047721585.1. Lineage (NCBI taxonomy): Bacteria > Pseudomonadati > Pseudomonadota > Alphaproteobacteria > Acetobacterales > Acetobacteraceae > Gluconacetobacter > Gluconacetobacter sp. Next base: position 5,991 of record NZ_JBDNXE010000132.1, on the reverse strand, counting down.
AGGAAGGAAGAATTGTCATGGAAGGCGCCATTGCCGTCGTTACCGGCCTGTTGGTGGGCCTGTTCGGCCTGATCTTGGCGGCCGTCGCCGCGATCGAGAATCTGGCGCGTGAGATCCTGGCCAGCGTGGGTATAAGGGGCGAGTTACAGACGGCGCTTTTGATCATCCTGCTGGTGAGTCTGGCAATCGGCGCCTTTCGCCTGTTTGGGGGCGTTTTCGCCGTGCTGATCGGTGTGGTGTTGACGCTGATCCTGTTGCACGCCCTGCTGGTGACGGCGGGCGTGCCGATGCATTGAGGCGTCCTGAGTTATTGGACCGGAGGACTGAAGGAGCCGGTATTGTAGACGACCTGCCCGCCGGTGGGATTGGGGGACGAGGTTGTAATGCCGGCGCGCTGGAGGGCCGCGCTGTTGGCCGACAGCGAATGGCCGAAGGAGGGCGGGACGATGATGGGGCGCGTGCTATCGATGGAATCGAGAGCGGCCTTTGTCGTACGCAGGCCGGCGGCCTGCATTGCCTCATAGAACCAGTCGCGGACCACGCAGCCAGCCGGACGCCGTGCGATAGGCGGAATTGGCGGCGCATGTGCGGACGTTGGTGGTGAAGGCGTCTGCGGTCAGCAAAAGATAGTCGAGCGGGCAATCTACCAGGTGCTGGCCATCGACCAGGCGGTCGTCCCGGATGGAAGTTGACGTGATATTCCGCCATGATGAGCAAGGTGTTGCGATATGTTAATGAGGGCGCGGCAAGGACGCATTCGGCGACGCCCCGCCTGGACGTGGGATTGCGCGTTGATTATCGCTGTCTGCGGAAGGCGACGCGGCGTGACAGGCCAGCCGACACCTGGCGCATTGAGGCGGCATAGCTGGGCCACGACAGGGGGCGGTTGCCTGCCCAGCCTTGCCATTCCGCGCGACGGAACCTTCTTGGCGGCTGTGCCTGAGACGTGTTGGGATGGTCCTCGGTACAGGCAGATTGTCTGGCGTCGATCCAGTCACGGACGAGGATATGCCCGATTATGCTGGCCGCGTGTGTCATCGACATGGTCCTTCTGTCCAGGATGTCTGAAAATGGAACTCGGACACATCAGCAAAGTTCAGACACAAACACGAGAACTATTCATCATGCGGGCCTTAGTGGCCATCTCCGTGGTCTTCGTCGGGAGATCCCGCATTGGGCATGCCGCTGCTCCGATGCCCGCCGCCCCGGTTGTTGCCTGGCGGCGGCGCGTCCCGGTCCGGCCGGGCCTAACATCTAAAACCGCCATGGTGGTCCGCCTTGATTGCCGCCACCGTGGAAATCCTGGTCATCCCGCCAGCCTCCATCGCCTTAGCGATCATAATTGGAAAACCAGGGGCGATTAAGATAACGCGCGTTCCGGTACTTGCTGATCGTAAAGCCGATCAGGGGCTGGCCCATCATAGTGGCATACGTAATCTGGGGACGCCCTCCGACGACGGGTTGCCGGTAAAGGGGCCGTAAAAATACCCGTGCCGTCCATGACCATGCCGGGGAAAATGATGGCCGCCGCTGCGAAGCCGACGCCACGGATGGAGCGGATAGGATGATTTATCGCTCTTCTGGCTCCGTGCGGCGATTTGGAGCATATCAGCCGCGTTGCGGCCATGGATCATGTACTGCCAGATTGAGCGAACTTTCCGGAAAGAAAAACCCTTCCGTGATGTGGCGGCCTATCGTGCGGACTGAGCCATCCTCTTGGCTACCACGTTGGCTACCACGCCTGCCCGAACAGCAGGATGCCAGCGTAGAATCCCAAAAGAGCGATGATCCCGCCCACCATGAAGGTCCAGTAACCGATTGAGTGGGGTGGCGTGGCGGAGACGCCGCGCGTGATCATATGAGCCATGACTGCCTCCTTATTTGCCGAGGGTCGTTTTTTTTCATCCTGCCCGTCATTTGATCTGGGATCGGCATCTGTGGGAACAAGGCATGTCACTGATCACATCCGCACGATCCATCGACATGGATTCTCTTGTCCGGTGCCGGGCAATGCGGGCATGCTGACACTTTCCACCTTGCGATCAGGATAATGCATATGCGTTTACGCCTGCTTTTTTCGAGTCTGGCCGTTATGGCGCTGATCGGTGCCTCGGACCCGCTTTCCGCCGCCACGCCGTGCCGGGATGCCAAAGGCAAGTTTATCGCTTGTCCAAAGCCAAAACCTGTCAAATGCCGCGATGAAAAGGGGCGATATACCAAATGTCCGGGTCAGGCCGCCAATCCGGGCTGACGGCATTGTCACCAGGTGTGTGTTCTGGCGAATGTCCTTGTTGATTTCGTTATATTCTGCGTTTCGGGTCGGGAGGTGCCAGGCCTTCCGGCCGGTTGGGCGATATAGGTTTCCGCTGAGAACTTTAATGAATCCGATCACCAATTAAGACTATGATATTTATTGTTTATCGTTGCAGCCTTGTTACCTTGAGATCGTTGTCTGGAAGACATGTTTTGAAATAATAAATGGACTGCTTGGTGTGGCGACACATGCCGATCTGCCGGTTCCTGACCAGATGGGCGCCGGTCTATCGGGGGCAGGGAGTATGGCTGGTGTCGATGTCGCTGTTCGCGGCGCCAGGATAAATAATATGGTGCCTCCGACTTTCCTTGCTGCCCCAGTGGCCTATCCACGCCAAGTGGCGGGGTGTATTGACCTATGTCATGTTGTATTTTTACTTGCTGTATGGCTGGTATGTGTAGAAAGTGTGGAAACATGATCTGCCAAACATTGCAGGCAGCCGTCGATATGGAATAAGAAGTGCCCAAGTATCGGGTCGGATAGGCTGGCCGTCGCTATCGTCTCCAAGCAGTCCGGGATGTCCTGCGCGAGGTGATCGCAGGGTGGAGAGGTGATTCATGGGGGAGCCGGCGTTGCAGAGTGGGCCGTCATCTCTTGCGTCGGTTCTGAACGCGCTGGCTGATGGCGTGATCGTGGTTGATGGCGGCGGCATGGTGGCTTTCGCCAACGATGCGGTCACGGCGATGTGCGGTGTACGGGCTGACTCATGGGCAGGGCAGCCGCTACACGTGATGTTGCCCGCGCTGGAACTGGCATCTGGTCTGGCACCACGCGAATTTTCTCTCGCTCCCCCCGGTTGTCCGGTGCGTTGGCTTGAAGCGGTCGTCGCGTCAGGCGATGCATTCGGAGGGGCTGCATGGATCGTCACGCTGCGTGACGTGACTGAGGCGGTCGGGCAGCGTGAGGCGGCGCAACTCTGCTCCACCGTTGTCAACCGGACCGACCGGGGGGTGATGGTCCTCGATGGGTTGGATCGGATCACCTATGTCAATCCAGCCTTTACGCATCTGCTCGGCTATCGTCCGGAGGATGTCCTGTTGCGTGATGTCTCGGTTGCCCTGGCGACGGAAGAGGCGGACATGCCGGTCCTGCGCGAGTTCCGGTATAATCTGCGCACCCGCAGGCCGTTCGAGATCGATCTGCGGGCGCGGTCGCGCGCCGGGCGGGAAATCTGGCTCAGCACGGCGGTCAGCCCGGTTCGGGACGATGGTGCTGCGGATGGTGATGTCATCGTTCTGCTGGCCGACGAAACCCAGGCAATGGAATTGCAGGGGCTCCGGCAGGATGTGACGACGGCCCTGAGCGGTGCGACGGACTTCACGGATGTCATGTCGCTGATCTGCAGGCGGGTGGAGGCGATTTCACCGGATGTCCTGGTGTCGATCCTGTTGGTGACCGACGAAGGACGTGCCTGGATGGCCGGGCGGGGGGCGATGCCGGAAGCGTTTGCCTCGGCCTGCGACGGAATGTTCGTCGGCCCGATGGTGGGGACCTGCGGTGCAGCGATCTATTCAGGTCATGAGGTTCTGACACCCGATATCGAAATTGACCCGCGCTGGGCGCCGGCCCTGCGCGACGCAGTGCGCCCGCTGGGGGTGATCGCCTGCTGGTCGGTGCCCGTGCGCCTACGTGACGGCACGGTAGCCGGGAGCCTGGCCCTGTATTTCCGCGACCGGCGGGAGCCCACGCTCTGGCAGCGTCGGGTGGTGGATGCCTGCGTTCATTTCTGCACGCTGGCGGTCGAGCAGGAGCGCGCCAGGGCGCGAATCACGCAACTGGCGCATTACGATGCGGTGACCGGCCTGCCTAACCGGACGTGGTTGCGCGACCATCTGGCGGGCCTGCAGGACAGGCCGGGCTGGTGTGGTCTGACCCTGATCGCGATCGATCTCGATCAATTTCGGACGATTCGCGACGGGTTGGGGGGCGTCGGCGCGGACGAACTGCTGGAGAGGGTCGCGCGTCGGCTGAAATGTGCGGTGGGGCGGAACGACACGTTAGTCCGTACTGGTGAGGATGAGTTTTCGATCGTGACCGGCTGTGGCCGCACGCCGATGGGGCCGGGATGCTGCGTGGACGGGGACGGGTTTCTCGCGGTCGATCACGCGTCGGTGATGGCAGGAGCGATTGTGCGGGCCATGGCGGAGCCCCTGGTGATCAATGGCCTGCCTGTTACGTCAAGTGTGAGCATCGGTATCTGTGCTGGCCGTGAGAAGGGGGGGACCGTCGACACGTTGCTGCGCAATACCCGGATCGCCGTTTCGCGTGCGCGGGATGCCGGCGGCAATTGCTACCGCTTCTTCAGTCCGGCGATGAATCAGCGGGCGCATGACCGCGTCATTCTCACCAGCGTGCTGGGGACCGCGTTGGCATCCGAGCGGTTGCGGCTGGTTTATCAGCCCCAGGTCTCGCCTCATACCGGTGCCATCCATGGGGTGGAGGCTTTGGCACGCTGGCATGACCCGGTGCGCGGCAATATCTCGCCGGTACGCTTCATCCCGCTGGCCGAGGAGGCTGGGTTGATCGAGGCGCTGGGGGAATGGGCGCTGCGGCAGGCCTGCAGGCAGATGGCGCAATGGATGACGGACGGGATCGCGATCCCATCGGTGGCGGTCAATCTGTCCGCGCGGCATTTCCGCGAGTCGGGCCTGCCTGCGATGATTGCCGCCATCTTGGAGGAAACCGGCATTCCGCCCGGCCGTCTGATGGTGGAGATGACTGAAAGCACGATGGTTGCCGATCTGGACAGCACGATCGAGGCGGCGCGCGCCATTCGGGCGCTGGGGGTCGGCCTGTCGATGGACGATTTCGGCACGGGATTTTCCACGCTGGCGAATCTGGTCAATCTGCCGCTGAACGAGGTGAAAATCGACCGCAGCTTTGTGGAGCGGATGGATCGGGTGGAGGAAAGCCGCCAGATCGTAAATGCCGTTATCGGCATGGGCCGCAATCTGGGCATGTCGATCGTGGCCGAAGGGGTCGAGACGCAAGAGCAGCTTGCGCTTCTGGATGAACTGGGATGCCCGCTGGTGCAGGGATTCCTGATCTCTCATCCGCTGGAGGCGGAGCGTCTGCCGGATTGGGTTCGTACGTGGCAGCAATCCTGCTCGACCGGTCTGACGCGGCTTCCGGCGGCGTAACCAGGGGGCTACGGTCGGTATGGCCCCTGGAGACTGTTTCAAAAGCCCCGACGAGAACGGCTCGATGGCGACTTTTTATGCTTGTTTCCTGCGAGAGGCGTGATGCCGCAAGGAAACCTGCGCCAATGCGGCGCGCGGTGAGGTGGCTATTGCATTCTGCTCATCATCGGCGTGCTTGAAGCTGGCACTCATGGAAATGGCATGGATGTCATAAAAACTTAATTGCCCTTCCGATCCTGTTCGATTGAAGCCCGTTGGACCGAAATGTATTGGATGAACGGATTAAGGACGGCATCGGGAATAAATGGATGCAGCAGATGCCGCGATCCCGGGACATGGTTCCGGCGGGACGGAATACAGACACGTTGACCGGTGACCATGTGTTCGCGGGGCTAGTGCGGCTTTCGGGATGGCTGATGCTTGCCCTGTTGGGCGGTCTGATAGCGGTATTGGCGTGGGGCGGGTTGTCGGCGTGGTCGGCATTTGGGCCTGGCTTTGTGTGGAGCGCGGTGTGGAACCCGGTGACGCAGCATTTCG
>NZ_JBDNXE010000131.1:0-10012 GCF_047721585.1 Gluconacetobacter sp. | reverse complement strand
ATCCTCGCGGCGAATACGCCCGCCGGAGCGCCTGATTCCGCGCCCGGTCAAACGGATCGGTCAGCTCCCGCTCCAGCATCGATCGAACGGCCGCATGCGACACACCAACCGCGCGCCCGATCGCGCAGAGCGATTCCCCGGCGATACGCATATCCACGGCCTCGCTGCGCATCTCGGCCGTCCAAACGATGCGCTTTCCCTTTACGCCGCTCATGATTTCCCCCTCAGCAGGCGCGCCCGCCACGCTTTCAGCCCTTCGATGACCTGCATTGCCTGTTCCACGGTCAGGAACTCCGGCGCCGATACGCCAGTCTGTTTCTCTATGTGTGCCCGCAGAGATTCCACGGAACCACCGCAAGCAAGCATCGTCCCCATGTCGCGCCACAGGGCATAGATCTTGCGCACATACGCCTTCGCGCTATCCGGTGTGCGGCGGTTCCCGGTCGCCAGCTTCGGCTTCCAGCCCAGGCGCCGGAACTCCCTCAGCACCGCCTCGATCTGACCGACCGACATATCCTTGGCGCTGTAATGGCCGCCGACGCGAACCAGAACCGCACGATAGCTGTCATCGTCCAGGCCCAGTTCTTTCCGCGCGATGGCCAGCTTCGTATAGAGCACGCCCCGCGCGGGGTTGCTCGGCGTAGTGCCGAGCATGTGGGGGCGGCGCGTCATGGGGTGGGCTCTTTCATGCTGAGAGTGACTTTTCCCTCTTCCCGCAAAGAACGAACCCTCTCTGCCGCCATATCAACGCATTCAAAGCAAATCCCGTTATTGTTGAGGACCAGAAGCCTATTAACCTTATCCGCCTCGCGCCAGCACCAAGGACAAACCACAGGCTCGGCACGCGGAAAATTCCCGTATGCACAGCCATCCGTCACTGTAGCAGCAAGGCGCTGGGCCACATCGGCGATCTCAGCGTACGTCCACTTCCCATTTGTGTGCGTCGCAGCCAGCTCCAGGCAACGCATGCGGATTTCCTTGTCTTCCATCACACCCTCACAACCGCGAAAAATCGACGACAAGCTGGTCGCGCGTGCGGCTGAGGTCCGGCCGCGTATGGCACGTCACCGCCGATTTCGACGAAATGACCACAAGGGAGTCTTCCAGCGCGCGCTTCGCCTCGGGCCATTGCGGATGGTCGATCACCATGGATTTCAACTTCAGGATCGACCCGACATTCGGCTGTCCCGTCTTCTTGTCGGTATCGAAGGCCCGCATGACGATCGCCCGCAGGGACACGCTTGCCTGCTCGGTCAGATCGTCGAGGATCTTCCCGATCAGCGCCTGGGCGATACCGATCTCCGGCGTGACGCGATAGTAATCGCGCTCCTCCAGCTTGATCTCGGTATGCGTGTCATATGTGCGAATAGTCATGCCGCCGCGCGTGCCGCCCGCGCGCATGCCATATTCCTGCTCCAGGAGGCCGCGAAACGCCTCCAGCTCGGCGAAAATCGCGGCTTTCTCGGCGCGGTTATATTCCGCCAGCGCCTCGAACCGCTCACGGATTTTCTCCGCCACCTCGTGCTGGAGGATCACCGACGCACGAATGCAGCTGACGGGCACCGCGCGGCCCTGCGCGTCCGTCAATGTCCTGACGGGAGGCTTTTCGGTCATGACCGTGGAATCGCTATTCATCTCAATGCACCACTTTCTTCGGTGTGTTGTGTGCCGCGAACAGGCACAGCAGCATGGCGACCAGCGTCATCCGAGCTGCGGCCTCGACCGCATGCCGGGCGGCGCCGTCCAAATCTCCTGCGTTCTCGCATTTGAAGAAGGCCGCGACCTGATCGGCCGCCTCCCCCATCATCTCATCCGCGTCTCCCAATCCATCTTTGGCGCGGCACATGGCCTGCACGCCGATCCGCGCCACGACGCAGTCCAGATCGCCGGTCGTGGCGTGCATTCGCCCGCTCACGGCCGCACCTCGACGAACTCGGCATCCATAATCGTCAGATCCATCTTCGTCAGGGTGTGATCGACCACCGCCGCGCCGACCGCGCCCTCGATGTCGATCGCCAGACGCATCAGGAAATCGCCCAGCTCGCGATGCTCGGCGGCGCTGAGCGTGACCGGGCCGGAGCACGCATGCGCCAGCTGCGCCGCCTCGCGCATCCGGCGCGTGCAGCTTTTGATCTGGGTCAGGGGTGTATGCATCTACCGTCCCTCCAATCCGGCCGCGATCTCACGCCCGGTCATGCTGCCGGGCAGGCGATCGAAGAAATCCAGGATTACGACCTCGACGGGCCGAGGGTGCGCGCCCCACGAGCCGCGAAGCCAAAGTGCCATGTCGGCCGCAGTAACTGCCTCGAAATCGGCCATGAGCGCCCGCATACGCGACACCAGAGCATCGAACCGCTCTGCCGCGTCGAAAATCGTGTCCATGGTCACGTCGTGCAGTGTGTCCATCACCGACATGGTCAACGTCTCGCTCATGCCGACCTCCAGAAGCGCTTCTTCTTTTTGCCGTCCATCTTCCCGATGAACTTCCAGCCCGTCTCCTTCGACACCGCCGTGAACGACGCCTGCCAGGACGGCACCGCCTCGGTGACGAAGATCGAGTCCCCGACCTCCATGCTCCGGATCAGTGCGGCCCGGCGCTCCCTCATTCCCGATCCGGAGGGTCCCCGCACGTTCGTCGGAAATGGCACGTTCTTCTCGATGCCCGGCAGGGCCGTGCCCCCCCCCGGAGGAGAAGCTGCTCAATACTGTCATGGTCTTTCCCCTTCAGGTTCGCGCGTTACGCGGCTTTCTTGACGACACGAGGGAATTCCCCGGTCATGTGGACCTCCCACGACGCTTCCATGTCCCCCATGGTCACGCTCTCCCGGCCGTGGACCCGCGCCAGGCGCATCGCGTTGCGCAGCACCTTGGTCATCGATCGCAGCGCACCCTCCCGCTGAGCGATGTTCTTGGCGACAGTGATGACATCGGCATCGTCCAAGCCCCATTCCTTCAGGATCGGGCACACATCGCTCTGCAACACGGACTCGACGTGCCGACGATGACCGATGCGGCTGAAGATCTGCGCGTGATCGGCCGTGCGCCCAAGGCCGTCGATCTTGCCGATCAGCGGCGCGTTGCCGCACAGCACCACGCCGATCTCGGCCTGATCGTGGATTGACCGCAGCATCTCAATCGCGGGCACGCCCAAATGCTGTGCCTCGTCCACGATCAACAGTCCGGCCGATCCGGACAGTTGCCGCAGCACGGCACGTTCCTGGCGGGAACCACGCACCTGCACCCCGATCTGCTCTGCCAGTTCGTCCAGGATCGCGCTCGGGCTGGTCTTTTTCGGTGTGGCCGTGATCACCCAGACATTGTTGTTCTGGCTGGCATAGGCGCGGATCGCCATCGTCTTGCCCACGCCAGCCTTGCCCGCGATCAGACCCATGTCCGGGCCGAACTGCGCGCCCTCCATGACCGTGAACAGACGGTTCGCCGTGCGCGTTTGCACAAATCCGGGCACAGTCGGCACCAGAGACCGTTCCTGATCGCGGCGCACCAGGCCATCCAGCCACCGCCGAGCCTTCTCCGCACGCTTCTCGTTGTCACCGTTATACGTGCCGTTCAGCCAGGCGGAGAACGTCTGATACGCCTCGCCCATGGCGTCCGCCGCCTGCCGACGCGAGATCCGGCGCCGCTCCAGTTCCTCCTGGACCCGCTGCCGCAGCGCGTCATCGTCGGACGCGCCATTCTGGTTGCTCATGTTGTCGTTCGTCATTACTGTGGGGTCTTCCCTGTTATGTTGATCTGGTGACGCGGCGGTGAGATATGCCGCGTCACTCTTCTTCGTCTTCGACGGGGCGGAGATAGCCGCGCGCAACGCGCTCCATGGCCATCGCCCGCTCCAGATCGTCTTCGTCCTCGTCGGCGAATGCCGCATGCGCCAGCGCAGTATTGCCGACGACAACGGGGGATTTCGGGAACAGCGGCCGCACGACCTTTGTGCGCATCAGCTCTTCCGGGTCATCGTCCGGCTTCCGCATCAGTTCGAAGACCTGCTTCGGCGTCAGCGTGCGCTCGGCGTCCAGACGCATCTTGGCCGCCTTCTGCAACTGGCGCTCTGCCCTCTTCTTCGTTCCGGCCGCCTCGGTATTGTCGAAGCCCGTACGCTCAATGACCGGAGCATTTCCGAGGAAATGGCCCTTCGCATCGAATACATGCAGATCCAGATGCAGGTTCTGCGGATCGAACCGGACGACAACCGACGCACCGTGATGCTGATGCAGGAAGTCCGCCCAATACCGGTTGCCCATGAACCGGATCGATCCGTCCTTCTTGTTGACCGTGACCTGTTCCGCCGCCATCAGCCACAGATGGCGCTGCTCCGGGCCGGCCTGCCTGATGATGCTGCTCTCGTAGCTCTCCCGGAAAGCCTGCTCGAAGCTCTTGACCCCACCGCAGACCAGCGTGTCGCGGTTCTTGCGGGTATTATGCTCCTTAATGCCCGCTGAGAGCACGCTCAGAAACAGATCAAGAGGCACTGCCGCCGATCCGTAATTGTCCGGCTTGGCATCGACTTTATTGCCGACATAAGCCCCCGCGAAAGCCGGATGCTTGGCAATACTTTGCGCCATATCCCGGAACCCACGCTCGATCGGCTTGGACTGTCCGGAATAGACCGAAGCCCAATGCACATCGATACCCAGGACGGTCATGACGCCATTGACGTCGCCCTCTTTCACCTTGAACCGGTAACGGGTTTTCGTGCCGCCAGTCAGGCGCTTCGAGGCAAAGGCGCGACCGTTATCCAGATACGCCTTGGTCGGGATGCCCCATTTCTCAACCATGTCGCCCAGGGAAAGCTGGACCATGTCGGTATTTTCCGACCGGTCCACCCGCCACGACAGGATCATGTTCGAATACAGGTCCTGCCAGGCCACCATAATCGGACGTGCAATCGTGCCATCCGGCCACATTACGAAAACGTCGAACTTGTGACCGTCTGCATTCACGCCGTCCAGCGCATGCATATGCGTCCGGTCACGCTCTTGTGGCGGCAACATGGCCTTCACGGCGTCTCGGCCGCTGCGCGCCAGCTTCACGACCTCGGCCGGGATCTCGTCGATCCAGCGGATCAGCGTCTTCGCGGAAGGAATCACCCAACCATTCTCTACGGCCGCGTCTTCCAGATCCCGATAGCAGTCCGCATGCGTCCGCTTCTCGGGGCGGAGGAAGTCGGACTTGTAGAATTCCCAAGCCGCCTCGTCGCACCCAGCCCGCTTCAGGGTGCAGCCGACATGGCCCGGTGCCAGAAACGGCAGCCAGTGCGGACGCGGCACGAACTTCACCCGCCGCCGCCAGTTCATGACCGTCGTGCGCGGCAGGCCGGCCGCCAGACGCACCTCGTGAACGGCCTCTTCCACCGTCAGGCCGCTATCCGCCAGCCGCTGGATACGATCCAGGTATCCCAGTATCTCCAGCGCCTTCGCCTTCTGGCGCTCCGACTTCCCCGCGAATGCCCGCCATTCCTCGGAATAGCGCGCGTCGCTCTCGGCCAGCGCCGCCCGCTCCGACGCCTCCGATACGTCCTGAAACCGCGTCATCCACGCCAACTGCGCCACCCGATCCAGCAGCCGGTAATGGTATTCAACACCACCACCGGCCCCCTGACGGGGGCGCCACGCGATATTGCGCCATTCCGGACGGTTCCACTGGTGCTGTGCGGCCCGCTTCTGGAGCGCGCTGGCATCGGGAATGCCCGGCAAGCCAAGCTCCGCGATCTCACGCACCGTCGCCCACTCACGCTTCAGCATCGCCGCCCCCATCACCCTGCTGGTGGCAAAGGATGCGGGCCTCCCCATCCAGACGAGCCAGCACGCTGTCGCGGCACTCAGGGTCGATATGCGGCGCGATGAATTCCGCGATGTGATGCTCATCCACCGCGATCAGGCACAGCATCTGCGCCACGTCCGGAGGCAGATGCATCAGCGACACGGGGTGCTTGATCATCTCCCGCGCCAGTTCATGGAACGCGATCCGGCAGGCGCTATAGGCGCGATGCCAGTCCCGCATCTCCGCCAGCACCATCTCGAACGCGGACGGTGCTCGGTCAGCAGGCGCGCTCATGCCGCCACCTGCCGGGGCTGGGCGGCACGGCCGGCCAATTGCCAGACTCGCGCCGCCCGTTCCACCATGGGGCTGTCCACACCAACCATGGAGGAATTCGTGTCCCAATTTATGCTCTTCCCGCCGGCTGGGGAATCCTCACCTGCGCCGTCAGATGCTTCTTCGGCTGCGCAGGCCATTTGGGAAAAAACGCTCGAATTTGACGTTTTTGATATTTGCATGACAACTGTGTCCGCCAATAATTCGAATGAATATTTATTCGAGGTGACTGCTAAGGTCAGGATAACTTGCCGCGGCGACGCCCAAATGAAATTTGAGGGTTCGGTTTCGACGCAGTTCGATATCCTTCCAGCCATGAAGCCAGATACGATGGCCGATCACTTGCGGAATATTCTCGTGCGGCAAATACAAAGAGCGCAGCCAGGAACCGGAACTGCGAGATAGAAAGGCTCACTTTCGCCTCACCTTCAGGGAGACAATTGTCAAAGGACATCACTCCCTGACTATCTTCCTGAACAACGAGGCCAAGCATCTCTGCGGTAAAAAGCGCACCACCTTCAAAGAGGACTTCTTCCGTTACTTTGACCATCACCGAACTCCCCGAACGGCCTGGCGCCGGAGCATCCGCTCACGCTGCGCCAGGTCTTTTTTCTGTTCACTGACCGCCGCCAGTTCGATCATCGGCAGATACCGCCGCTCGATCACTGCCCAGCCGTGCGGCTCCGCTATGAACTCCAGCAGCCGGCGATCCGCCGTCGCATGCACCAGGGCGTCGAAACGCGGCACACTGATCTGATGGCCCTCGCGCATCGCCGACGAATAGGCATTCAGCATCGGCAGGCTGACCGGCCGCTCCAGAATGGCCGACATCCGCGCCGCCACGTCCTCGCGAGACTGCCCGCATTCCTGAAGGCTGATCGAAATGGCCCGCGACAGCCGGCCCGAGAACGAATTGGCCCGAATCAGCCGCTCGTCGAACTGCACCACCGGCTCCGGCGGCATCCAGTCCAGCAGGGACAACTGTCCCGGCACGGGACGGCGGCTCATGCCACCCTCTTCAGGGTCAGCATGCCATAGCCGGGCAGCAAGCCCTGAACGGTCTCAGGGCCGACCGTCCTCACGACCTCCAGGACATTGACCAGGGCCACGCCGTCAGCATCCCTGTCGGTGATGTCGTGCAGCATGATCAGGTCGCCATTCCAGACGTTGCCGCACCCGGAAATCTCGACTATCGAAACAATCGCCCCGCAATTGCCGTTCATGAGTTCGGCCGCCACGACAAGCTCCGCCGAAGACATGGTATGGACGCGCCGCTTCATGCCGCACCCCCACGCGCCCGCGCATCCTCAGCCAGGATCGCCAGCACATCGTCAGCCGAGAAATCCAGCGCCCAGAACAGATCCAGCATCGCGCCGAACCCGATCTCCGTTGCCCCACTCTCGACATTCCGCACCGTGCCGATCGAGACATTCGCATCCGTCGCCAGATCGATCGCCGTCAGGCCCTGCCGGGCGCGTGCGTCCTTGATCCGCTGCCCGACGAACCGCCGCACGTCATGCGCGTGGGCGTTCTGTGAAACCGGATGTTTCATGACGCCAACGCCCCCCGCACGATCTGGTCACGCGAGATCAGACCCGCCTTGACCAGTTCCTCCAGCAGTACCCGCTGGGCCGGCGCATCCATCTTGATGATCTTCGCCGCCGCCTTGCGGCCCATCGCCAGCCACATCGCCTCGGTCGGGATGGGCGCAACCTTCTCCTCGGCCAGCTCCGAAGGCTTCTTCCCGGCTTCCAACGCCTTCTTGACCAGCACGACCTGTTCGATCTCGTGCTCGATCTTGCCGATATAGAGCAGCTCCGCCCGGTCGTCGGCCAACGTCGTGCCCTGGAGCGCCCGCACCGTTTCGGGCTGGAGGGCGCGATACAGGGCGATGTATCCCTGAATGCTGCGCTCACTGACGCCCAGCTTGTCGGCTGCATCGACCGTGAAACGGGGGGCGGAGCAGTTCGCAACGGTTGCGAACTGCTCCGACAGCCGGTCGCCGCCATTCCGCGTCTGCGGATACAGCCGGAGATAAACCTCCTTCCGCTCATACAGCGACCGCGCCCGCGACAGCACATCCAGATCGTCGCGCAGCAGATTATCGTCGATCTCTCTCAGCCGCGCCTGGTCGGCGTTCAGCTTCGAGATGATGGCATCCAGACTGTCCCAGCCCAGCATCTGCGCGGCAAACAGCCGCCGGGCACCCGCCACCAGGATATATTTCGGCGCGCCTTCCTCGCCGGACCCATATCGTATTTCAATCGGAGTATCCTGCCCGCGCTCCGCGAAACTCTCGGCGACGATCCCGGCGAAGCCGCTGTCGACGGGGCGGATACGGGCATCAAAGCGCGGATCGATGTCCGCCAGCTTGACCTTCTTGACGTTCATGCCGCCACCCCGTTTGCACGAAGACGGTCGGGAATCCGGCAGGTAGGTTTCCGATCAACGACACGCGAAATCGGAGTCCCGTCCTTGTGGAAACGGTCTGGAAACACCTCATGCGGCGCCTTCTCCAGAAGCTCGGCGATGCGCCGTTCGGAGCGGACGGAATTTCCCGGCTTGTGGATAGCTGCGGTCAACGCATTGGGGTTCAACCCCAATTGGCGACTGATGCTAGCCAAACTGCCATACCGCTTGCGCAGCTCGGCCTTAATGTCTTCGACATGCATTGGCATTGCGCACGGCTTTCGTGCCATATTGCGCCCCTCGTTCGAACCAGGCCGGCACCAACCGGCCTTTATTTTCAACCCCGGATCAGATGTTACGGTCTGATCCATAAGCCAGAGGATAATCATATGAATGGCTATTCACAAAGACAAATGTCTCTTCCGAACTTAAATTTCTCGTAATGATAGTAGACAAACGTCTATCTATCTGAATTTTCATAGATAAATGGCTGGCGCGCGCGATCAGATGGAACCCGCACGGAATTCCGACCCCGACGACGAAACTGCGGCAATCAAGGCGAGGGCCGAGCGTCTGAAGATTGCTGTCCGTCAGGCGGGAGGAAATAGCCATATAGCTACGATTGCTGGCATGCATGTTGGGACGCTGAACAACTACATCGCCGGCCGCGACATGAAGGCGAGCGCTATGATCGCGCTTGCAAAGGCATGCCGAGTGTCTCTGGACTGGCTAGCCGAAGGGGTTGGCTCCATGGAGTCCGAGGGTGATGCCGCAGCATTCCCCGCGCACCAGGCGTTTGTCGCTGCCAACCAAAATGTCGTTGATGTTCGGTATTACGACGTTCGCGCATCGGCAGGATTTGGTCTTCTGAACGATGAAAAGCCAAAGCCGATCATTATTCAGATATTTAAGGCCATACTTGATAAGGTAAACGTCCACCCGAACGACGCTATTATTATTCACGCGAATGGTGATAGCATGGTTCCGACAATCAATAGTGACGACGCGCTTGTCGTTGACACTAGACGATCAAGCAACCTCTCGGGCGTCTACGTCATGGTCCTCAATGGCCAGCTGCTCGTGAAGCGCCTCTCCCTCCGCGCCGACGGCAGCATTCGCATCTCCAGCGACAATACGATATACCCGCCGGACGAGGTGCCGCTGGAGAATGTGTGCTGGGGCGAGGCGGAGCGATCCGACCAGCTCTGCATCGTCGGGAAGGTCAAAATGCTCTTCCATGAGATGCCCTAAGAACCGATTACGAGCCGCTGAGAGCCCCCTGAGCGCCCGGCGCCGACAGTTCCAATCCAACCGTCCGCCGGCGGGGTGAAATCACCCCAAGTTCCAAATCCACTGTCCGCGCCGCGCGGGGCCTCACGCCCCCCTTGCAATCCCCACACCCAGCGCGCGACCGCCGATTTCTGTCCCACCACATCCCGCCTTGTGCCACCACATCCCGGATCTCCACCAGTTCCAGTTCCAGTGTCCGGGTTCA
>NZ_JBDNXE010000130.1:0-10044 GCF_047721585.1 Gluconacetobacter sp. | reverse complement strand
GTCTGGGGGTGGTGGTGCTGTGGGGATGGCGATGACGGTTCGGGCCGACGCCGATCCGCTGCCACGGCATGCCGCCGGGCTGATCCGGCGCGGCGAGGCTGAAGCGGGGGCGTGGCGCTTCCGGCTGGATGAGGACGGCTGGCGGGATCTGGTCGAGGCCCTGCGGCATGATCCGCTGCCGTTCGTGACCCTGTGGGCGGATGGGCGGGATGTGCATGCCCTGTTCCTCGATGGTGGGGAGCGCCCGCTGGTGGCGAGTGTCGAACCCTATGGCGGCCGGTATCTGGGGCTGTCTCCGGTGCGTCCCGCCGCCGCGCCGTTCGAGCGTTGCATGCAGGATCTGTGGGGATTTTCGGCGATGGACGCGCGGGATTCGCGCCCATGGCTGGATCAGGGGCTGTGGAGTGCGACCTGGCCGTTGAGCGACCGGCCTGGCCCGGTCGCCTGGCCGCCCGAGCCGCCCGATTTTCGGCCGGTGCCGGCGGACCATATGATTCTGGGCAGCGGGCCGGCCGATGGCGGGCATCATGCGCCCGGTCATCTGCGGCTGGCGCTGGATGGCGGCGGTGCGGTCGGGCAGGCGGAATGGCGTCTGGGCTATGCGCATCGCGGCGTGGCGGCGCGGTTGTCGGGACTGGATGCCGACGGGGCAGTCCGCCTGGCCGGGCGGGTTGTCGCGGGTGCGTCGGTCGCCCATCAATCGGCGCTGTGCCGGGCGATCGAAAATGCGACGGGGCAGGCGGCCGATATTGCCACGACGCGCTCGCGCGTGCTGCTGGCGGAAATCGAGCGGGCGGCGACCCATCTGCTTGACCTGTCGCGCGTGGCGCGGCCGGCCGGGGCAGGGGCGCTGGCGGCGGAATGCGAGCGGGTGCGCGAAGCGATTCTGGAGCGATGTGGCCGGGTTGGCGGCCATCGGCTGCTGATGGATTGCGTCGGCCTTGGCGGCGCGGGTGATCCGGCGATGGACGATGCGGCGGCGTCCATGGCGGTCGGGGTGGCGGATCTGCTGGAGTCGGCTCGGGACCGGCTGGTGCGGTGTCGTGCCTGGCCGGGGCTGGAGATGCGCATTGCCGGCGTTGGTGTGCTGGAGCAGTTGGTGGCGCGGACGCTGGGCGTGGGCGGCGTGGTTGGCCGGGCGTCGGGGCGCGAGGAGGATCTGCGCCGGCTGGTGCCGGGCTATCGGCGCGAGTGGCTGGATAGCGGGGTGCGGCGTGGAGGGGATGTGGCGGCGCGCATCGACCTTCGGCTGGCGGAACTGGGCAGCGTTGCACGATTGTTGCGGGCGGCGGCAGGCAGCGCGCCGGCTGTGGCGCGGGCGCTGCCGGGTGTTGGCGAGGGCGTGGGCTGCGCGGAGGGGCCGCGCGGGGCGGTCTGGTATTGGGTGCGGATTCTGGACGGGCGCGTTGCGGCGGCGCATGTGTGCGACCCCGCGCTGGCGCAGGCCAGTGCGCTGGAGCATGTGCTGGTCGGGGCGCAGGCCGAGGATGTGGCGATGATCCTGCGTTCGTTCGGCCTGTCGGCCGCCGGCGCGGATCTTTAGGCGGGGGACGGGGCTTGGCGCTGCTGCGTGCGATCTTGACGCGGGGATTCCGGCCCGCCATCCGCCTGCCGGCCGTGGGGACGATGGCGGTGTTTCACGTGGAGACCGGCGGGTGTGAGGGATGTGCGATGGAGGTCGCGGCGCTGGATGGCGCGGCCTATGCGTTGCCCAGGGCGGGCGTGCGGTTCGTGACGACGCCGCGTCTGGCGGATGTGCTGCTGGTGACCGGGCCGCTGACCCGCGCCATGGCTCCGGTGCTGGAGGCGGCATGGCATGGCATGCCCGACCGGAAGGCCCTGGTCGCTGTTGGGGCCTGTGCGATCGACGGTGGCCCGTTCGGGGAGAATTATGCCGTTCTGGGCGGGCTGGAGGGCCGGGCGCCGCTGGATGCGTCGATCCCCGGCTGTCCGCCTTCGCCCGCGGCCATCGTTGCCGGGCTGGCCGGGCTGCTGGGGGTGTCGGAGCCGTCTTCCTCGGCCTGAAGGGCCAGGGCTTCCTGCTTCAGGCGGCGGAAGCTGCGGCGGCTGAGGGGCAGCAGGGCGATATAGATGACGCCGGCGGCGGCCAGCGCGCCCCACGGGTCGGCGACCAGCACCGCGGCATAGGCGCCGGTGCCCAGCATCAGCGGCAGCACGTAGGCCGACGGAACCTTGAAATTCTTGAACGACCAGACGGGCAGCGTGGAGACCAGCAGGAACGCGGTGCCGCTGAGCGTCAGCGCCGGGAGGATGGGCAGGCGGGTCATGTCATAGAGCTGGTTCCAGCCCAGCTTGCGGGCCTCCAGGCCCAGGAACAGCGGAAACAGCGCCAGCCCCGCGCCGGCGGGAGCAGGGACGCCGGTAAAGAAATTGCTGGCGTATTTGGGCTTGTCGGTGTCGTCGAGGCTGGCGTTGAAGCGGGCCAGACGCAGCGCCATGCACACGGTGAACATGATGCAGGGCAGGTAGCCGTAGCGCCCGGCGTCGCGCAGCGCCCACAGATACAGGACGAAGCCCGGCGCCACGCCGAAACACAGGAAATCGGACAGGCTGTCGAATTCCGCGCCGAAGCGGCTGGTGCCGCGCAGCAGGCGGGCGATCCGGCCGTCCAGCCCGTCGATGCACGCCGCGATCAGCAGGGCCACCGCCGCGTCGCCGAACCGGTCGTCCAGCGCGAAGCGCATGCCCGTCAGCCCCGCGCACAGGCCCAGCATCGTCATGATGTTGGGAATCAGCCGGTTGAAGGACGGGCCGCGAACGCGGGGCCGCCGCCTGCGGATCAGCCGACGCCGCCGCCGGGGTGCGGCGGGGGCGGAAGAAGGGGGGATGTCGGGCAGCGCCATCGGGGTCAGAGACGCGCCATGACCGTTTCGCCGCCGATCATGGTCTGGCCGGCCGTGACCAGCGGTTCCACGCCCGGCGGCAGGTACAGGTCGGTGCGCGAGCCGAAGCGGATGAGGCCGAAGCGCTCGCCGGCCTCGTAGGTCATGCCTTCCTCGGCGTCGCACAGGATGCGCCGGGCGATCAGCCCCGCGATCTGCACCACCGCCAGGTTGCGCCCGTCTTCCAGCGTCAGGCGCAGGGCGTTGCGCTCGTTCAGTTCGGACGCCTTGTCGAGGCTGGCATTGAGGAACTGGCCGGGGTGGTAGGCCACGCGCGTGACGGTACCGGCGGCGGGCATGCGGTTGACGTGGACATCCAGCACCGACAGGAAGGTGGCGATGCGCCAGACCGGTGCGTCGCCCATGTCGAGCGACGCGGGGGGGGCGATCTTTTCCACCGACACCACGCGGCCGTCGGCCGGGGCGACCGCCAGGTGCGGGTCGGCCGGGGGCACGCGCTGCGGGTCGCGGAAGAAATAGAGGCAGAAGCCGAAGAACAGGCCCGCCGCGCGGCTGAGCCACCGGGCCGGGCGCCAGGGCAGGAGCCGGGCCGCCACGGCGGTGGCGCCCGATGCCAGAAGAAAGGGACGGGCTGCCGGATGCGGCCGCGCGAGGACGAGCTTGATGGACTGGATCAGGGACATAGGCCGAGCTTCATGAGGTTTGCGGGGGAATGGGTCAAGCGTGGCGGCCAGTGTGGCATGGATCGGAGGGCCGGTCAGCCGGGTTCGTAGATCCGTCTTGGCGCGCGGATCAGGGCGGGGGCGGTGACGGCCGGAACGCCGGACCAGACATCCTTCACCGCCTCGATGACGAAGACGCCGCCCAGTTGCGGCAGCAGCATGTGGCCCGCATTTTCGGCCAGTGCGGCGGCGCGCCGGTGCCCGGCCCCCGGCGGCGGCATGAACAGCGCGCCGTCATGGCGTTCGGCGCACAGGAGGGCCTGCGACAGGCGCCGCGCGATCTGGCGGGCGGAAAAGGGCTCGCCCTGGCCGAAGGGCGTGCCGTCGGAATGCGCCCACCAGCCGGCGCGGTTGGGCACCACCAGCAGCAGGCGGCCATGATCCTTCATGACTTTCCACACCGAACGGATCAGCGCGTCGGGCCGCTGGGTGACTTCCAGCGCGTGGACCATCAGCACCCGGTCGAAGGACAGGTCGGGGAAGGGCAGGCGGTCGGCGGTGACCACGCAGTCGCGTATGCCCTCGGGCGTGACGGCGGGAGCTTCGCGGGTGACGGGGGTGTTCAGGCGCGCCGATATGCAGGGCGGGCCGTCCGGTCTGGCCCAGAGCGGCAGGAAGGGTTGGGTAAAGCCCAGCCCCAATATCCGGTCGCTGCCCGTGCGGGGCCAGAAAGCCTGCATGCGGTGCCGCAGCAGGCGGGCGGTGTTCTCACCCGCTCCGCTCGCGTAGAATCTGGCCGCGGTGCAGATATCGTCTTGCATCACACCTGATTAGCACAAACTGTTGGACAATGCCGGGATGCCCCGGAGCTGCATACGAGACGGAGACAGATCATGGTGCTCGTCATTCGCCCGGTCCCGATCCTGACCGACAATTACGCCTGGTTGCTGCGCGACGAGGAAAGCGGCGCCACGGCGCTGGTCGACCCTGCCGAGGAGGCGCCGCTGGTTGCGGCCGTGGAGGCGGCCGGCGGCCGGCTGGACCAGATTTTCCTGACGCATCATCATGCCGATCATGTGGCGGCGACGGATGCCCTGCGCAAGCGCTACGGGGCGATTGTGACCGGGGCCGCGGCCGATGCCTACCGCCTGCCGATGCTGGACCAGGCGGTGGATGACGGTGACGGCGTGACGCTGGGCGGGGCCATCGGCACCGTGATGGAGATGCCGGGCCATACGCGCGGGCATATCGCGTATTATTTTCCGCAGACCCCGGCGCTGTTCTGCGGCGACACGCTGTTCAGCCTGGGCTGCGGGCGGCTGTTCGAAGGCTCGCCGGAGGAGATGTTCCATTCGCTGCGCCGGATCGCCGCCCTGCCGGATGCGACGCTGGTCTGCTGCGGGCATGAATATACCCAGTCCAACGCGCGCTTCGCGCTGGCGGTCGATCCGGACAATGCCGCTTTGCGCGAGCGGGCGGCCGAGATCGACAGTCTGAGGGCCGAGGGGCGGCCGACGGTGCCGGTTCGGCTGGGGGTGGAGAAACGCACCAATCCGTTCCTGCGCGCGCCCGACGTGGCGGCGTTCGCGCGGTTGCGGCGGGAAAAGGATGGTTTTCGCTGAGGATGGCGGCCCGGCCGGTTCCGGCACGTCGTGCCCGTCCGGCAGCGGGGCCGGTTGCATGCTCTGTCGAAGAAGAGCGATGTCTCCGCGTTTTCGGAGACTAGGCCGTCATAGCGGTTTTTGCGTGAGACCGGTCTGTCGTGCGAAACATTCCGGGCCTGAATGTGGCTGACGATGCCGGTTGCCGCCGGCCCGGTGCCGACTTGCCGACTGTCCGAGGATATTGCCTGATGAAGCTCTACCATGCTCCGCTCAGCCCTTATGCGCGGAAGGTGCGGGCTGCGGCCATTCTGCTTGGCCTGGAGTCCCGGTTGACGGAAATCGTGGTGCGGGTTGCGGACTCGCCGCCCGAGGTGCTGGCGGCGAATCCGCTATGCAAGATCCCGACCCTGGAACTGCCGGATGGGGAGGGGGTGTACGACAGCCGCGTCATCGTGGATTATCTGGACGGGCTGGCCGGTGGGGGCCGTCTGGTGCCGGCCGAGGGAGACGCGCGCCGGCGCGCCTTGCGGATGCAGGCGCTGGGGGATGGGCTGGCCGATGCCGCGATTCTGGTGCGGACGCTGATCCCGGCGGGGCTTGCGCATGACCATCCGCTGGTCCAGCGGCAGCTTGCGGCGGTCTGGCGCAGTCTGGACCGGCTGGAAAGCGCGCCGCCCGCGCTGGAGCCGATGGATATCGGCGGGCTGTCGGTGGCCTGCGCGCTGGGGTATCTGGACGTGCGCTTCGCCGAGGACCCGTGGCGGCGCGATCGTCCGGCGCTGGCGGACTGGTACGCGGCGGCCAGTGCCCTGCCGTGCCTGGCCCGGACGGCTATATCCCCATAGCCCCATCCTGATGGCACCCGGCCGATCGGTCGTCGGGTGGCCGGCGGCGTGACCGGTCATCGGAGCGGGTCGCGGCACCTGCGGGCGGCCTGCGCGTCTGGCGCTGCGCGGCCGTGCATCGGGGGGATGGTTCATGCTAGGGTCCGCGCCCCTGGTGCCCATATGCGAGGCGATCGCGCGGGGACGCGCTGGGTGGATGGTCGTTTTCGCGTTGTTTCGCCGGGGTTTGCCCGGCGGTTCGTTTCATGCTCCGGCCATCTGCCGGCCCAGCCCGTCGATGGAGGGTATATTGCCGGATGCCTGTCGCCCGTGCGGCCCGATCGTCATCAAGAAATACGCGAACCGACGTTTGTACGATACCGAGCGCTCGATCTACATCACGCTCGACACGCTGGCCGATATGGTGCGTTCCGGCAAGGAGTTCGTGATCTTCGATGCCCGTACGGGTGACGATATCACGCGCGCCGTCCTGACCCAGATCATCATGGAGGAAGAGACCAAGGGGCGGGCCATGCTGCCCGCGTCCTTCCTGCGGCAGATCATCCGGTTTTATGGCGACAGCATGCAGGGGCTGGTACCGGAGTATCTGGACCAGATGATGGAGCAGTTCACCGCCAACCATCAGCAGATCCGCACCACCATGCAGCGGACGATGGAACAGTTCCTGCCGCCCGGTATCGAGCAGCTTGGCCGCCATGACATCGAGATGATGGACCGGGCCATGTCGATGTTCGCCTCGCTCTACCGGCCGGAGGCGGGACCCTCGGTTTCGGCTGGCGCGGGAGGGCGTGACGAGGGGAACGGTTGTGCCGCGCGGGTGGACGAAATGGTGCCCGAGGCCGTGGAGAGCATGGAAGAGGAAGTGACGCGCCTGCGCCGCGAGGTGGCCGAATTGCGGGCCGTGCTGGGGAGGACGCCCGGCGTGAAGGGCTGACGCCGCCGCGCCACTTCAGGGCAGCCCGCTTCAGGGTAGCCCGCTTCAGGGTAGCCCGCTTCCGGGTAGCCAGTCCGTAACGTGACCTAGAGGCAGGGCGCCGATGAAGACCATGCCGGCGTTCAGGCGCAGGGGCAGGCTGATGGGGCGGTCGGTGAGGGCGGGCGTGTCGGGCGTGGCGGTGATGGCGCCGGGAGCGGCGGCCGCCAGTTGGTCGATCGCCGCGACCAGATGCGTGAGGTCCGGTGACAGCGTGCCGGCCCGATCGAGCGCGCGGACGGTCTGGCCGATGCCCGCGATGGACAGGGTGAAAGCGCCCTCGGGACCGCCGGGCGCCGTGAGGTGGGCGATTCCTGCCGCCGACAGGGAGAGGTGCGTCCAGCGCGCGTGCAGGTCCTGCACCAGCAGGGGGATCGCGGTGCCGCCGGGGAAGGAGACGGTCAGGCCGGCATCGGACAGGCGGTGCGCGTCGGTCGGGGCGGTGGGCAGCGGCCAGGCGGGCGGCAGGTCGATCGTGGCGGCGTGGATGGTCATGGCGACGCGGCTGGACTCGGGGCCGGCCTGGCTGTTCCAGAGGCCGTGGCCGCGCAGGTCGTGCAGCGTCAGGTCCGTGCTGTGGCCGTCCGGGTTCAGGATCTGGAGGGTGAGGGAGCGGGCGGTCCAGGTTGCGTGACCGGTGGCGGCGTCGGCTGGCAGGCCGAGCGGCAGGAAGAGGCGGGCATTTTCTGTCTGGAGCCTGAGCGCCTGCTGGGTGTCGGGGCCGGTCAGGCGGGCGGCCTGCGTGTTGCCGGGGTCGATCCGGAGCGTCATGGGGTGCAGCAGGGACAGGGACAGCGTGATCCTGTCCGCGCCCCAGGCGATGGTGCGGTTGCCGGCCGGGCCGTTCAGACGTGGATTCCGGAGGGTGAGGCGGGCCGTCAGCGGGGAGCCGCACCGTGTGGTCTGGCCGGGGTCCAGCGTCCAGCCTTGTCGGTGCATGTGCGTGCGCCAGTTTGTGACCGTTCTGCCCAGTTCATGCTGCGCGGTCTGCCAGGCCAGGCCGTCGAGGGCCGCGAACCCGAGCAGGGTGAGGGCGGCCCGGCGTGGCCATTCGTGTCGGCTGGGCCGGCGCGGGCGCGCGGGTCGGGGAGCGTGCTGGGACATGCCGTACTTGATAGGGCACTTTCCGGAAGGCCGGGAACAGATTGATTCACAAATGTTTCACATGATTACCCGCTCTGGAAAAGAGCGGGGGAGCAAATTTATCCACAATGAAGGGCAGCCGGGTGCATGACGCGGGGCCAGGGCAGGCCGCCGGCCGGTGCCATGCAGGGTCTGTCAAGAGAGAAGGTTAAAAACGGGTGTAAGTTTAATAAGTTATTACGCGTTTTTCCACCGCCCTGCGCGGAGGAGCGCGGCGTGGCGGCCGGTGGCGGGGGAGGGATGCGCGGCGGTGGGCAAACGGACAGTCACAGGCTCATGGAATGACCGCTTTGACTGCCCACAGAGTTATCCACAGGTTTTTTTGTGCCCTCGGTCCTGTCGAACGGGTTGGACAGGTCCTGCCACGCTGCTGTGATTCCGCTGAGAATGCCGGCCTTGCCCAGATCGGTGGGGAGTGCTGGGCCGATGGCGATATGGATGGGACCGGGGTGTTTGACGAAGGCCCTGCGTGACCAGCGCAGGCCGGAATCGGTTGCCACCGGGATGATGGGCAGGCCGGTATGGGTGGCCATGGCGACGATGCCGGGATGCAGTCGCCTTGTCTCGCCCGCCTGGGTGCGGGTGCCCTCGGGGAAGATCACGATCTGCCGCCCGTCGGCAGCGGCCTTGGCGGTGGCGGCGAGCAGGGCGCGCAGGGCCTTGGCACCCTCGGCGCGGCGGACCGGGATCATGCCCGCCAGCAGCAGCATCGGGCCGACCAGGGGGAGGCGCGTCAGTTCCTCCTTCATCACGTAGGCCGGGCGATCGACCAGGTTCATCCATACCAGCGTGTCGAAGGCCGACTGATGCTGCGAGGCCAGGAGGCAGGGGCCGGCGGGCAGGTGCTCGCGGCCCGTCACCACGACCCGGATGCCGCAGATATGGCAGAGCCCTGCCACCGACAGCCTCGTCCACAGCTTGGCGTAGGGCAACGCGTATCGCCGGGCGAACAGGCGGATGGGCATCGCGGCGATGCCCATCACGATCGTCAGCAGGACGAAATACAGGTTGAACAGGCAGGCGCGGACGAAAATCATGGCAGGCGGGGGGCGTTCCGGACGGGTGAGGCACGGCATGCGTGCGGCGTGGCGCGTACAACAGAAAAACGGCCGGGAGACAAGGGTACGAAGGCGCGGGACTGGTCGCCGTCAGTTCTGGGCCCTGGTCGTCATGTTGCGGGCCAGGCCCAGGCTGGCCATCAGCCATTTGTCGTATTCCGTCGCCATCAGCCGCACGGAGGAACCGCGCAGCGGCGATTGCAGGGCTGGCGGGCGGACCGCGTAGGGGTAGAGCGCCACGCCGGGCAGCGTGCGGTGGATTTCCATCATCGCGCGGCGGATGTGGTAGCCGGCGGTGACCACGATCAGCGAATGGAGGCCGTTGTCGCGCGCCCATTGCGCGGTTTCGTCGGCATTGCCGATGGTGGAGGTGGCGTGCCGGCCCAGCGTGACCTGGTGCCAGAGCCCCGCCGGCAGGCGGGCCGCCATGTCGGGTGGGAGCGCGCCGGCCACGGTGGCGGTCGTGGCGTGGGGGGCGACGCCGGAGATCAGCAATTGCCGGGCCTGGCCCTGGGCCAGCAGCCGCAGCGAGGCTTCGATGCGGCCCTGTCCGCCGGTCAGGGCGACGATTCCATCCGCCACCGGCGGGCGGAGAGGCGATGTGAGCGCGTCGTGGACGAACCATGCGAAGCCCGCGCCCCACAGGAGCATGCAGCCCAGCAGGCCCGCCAGCGTGCCGAGAAGGAAGCGTCGGGCCGCGCCGTCGTCCGGTTTCATTATGGCAGGGTTCGCAGCCAGGCGCGCACCGTGGCCTGGGTGGTCAGCCAGCCGATCAGCGCCGCCGCCGGTGCCAGGGCCAGCAGGGTGGCGACCAGGGGCGGGGGCAATGTGTCGAGCAGCATGTGGGCGCGCGTCGCCCAGTCCGCCGCCGCCATCGCGGCCGACGGGGGAAGGG
>NZ_JBDNXE010000129.1:0-10231 GCF_047721585.1 Gluconacetobacter sp. | reverse complement strand
GGACGGGGCTGGGGCTGGCCATTGCCTATAGCGTGGTGCAGGCTCATCATGGGACGATCACGATCGCCGATGCGGTGCAGGGCGCCGGGGGCGCCAAGGGAGGACGGGGAAGCGTGTTTACCATTTCGGTGCCGTGGCAGCCGCATTTCGAGGCGATGGCCGAGCCTGTCCGTGGCGTGACGGAGATGCCGGCGTGACCGATCGCCCCGTCGTGCTGCTGGTGGATGACGAGCCCGAGATCCTGGTGGCGCTGACCGATCTGCTGGAGGATGATTTTACCATTCTCTCGACCACCTCGCCGGTGGAGGCGCTGACTATCCTGGCCGGGCGGCGCGATGTCGACGTTATCGTGTCGGACCAGCGCATGCCCGAGATGGGGGGCGACGTGATGCTGGCGCGGGCGCGGGGGCTGTGCGACGCGCAGGCGATCCTGCTGACCGGGTATGCCGATATCGGCGCGGTGGCCGCCGCGCTGAATCAGGGGCGGATCTCGTTCTATTCGCACAAGCCCTGGGATGGGGATGCGCTGCGCGCGATGGTGGTGCAGGCGGCGCATCGCCACAAGCTGGAAGGCGAATTGCAGACCGAGCGGATGCTGCTGCGGGGGTTGCTGGGGAATCTGCGCGCGGGGCTGGCCTTCAAGGACCCGGATGGGCGGTTTATTCGCATCAATCGCAAGGCGGCCGCTTTCTATGGCCGGGACGAGGCCGATTGTCTTGGACGGCGGGAGGAAGACCTCTCCGACCCCGCTTTGCTGCCGGCGGTGCGGGCGGCCGAGGCGCGGCTGGAGGCCGAGGGGCGGGACGAGGAAGTGATGTCCGTGCCTGGCCCTGGCGGCAGCGTGACGTGGCGGGAGTTTACCCGCGCGCAACTGGGGGTGAACAGTCGGGGCGAAGCCTATTCGGTGCTGATCAATCGGGACATCACCCGGCAGCGGGAGATGGAAGCCCGTCTGCGCCAGGCGGAGAAGATGCAGGCGCTTGGCACCATGGCCGGCGGAATCGCCCATGATTTCAATAATCTTCTGACGGCGGTGATGGGCTCGCTGGAACTGGCCGTCGATATGGGCGAGGGGCTGGACGACCGCACGACCCATCTGCTGGACAATGCGATGGGCGCGGCGCGGCGCGGCGCCGACCTGACGCGGCGGCTGCTGAATTTCAGCCGTCCACGGGATCTGAGCCTGCAGCCGGTCGATGTGAATGCCCTGTTGCGCGGCCTGCACGATCTGCTGGTGCAGGGGGTGACCGCGCGTCGGCGCGAAGGGGCGGCGTCGCGCGCGCCGGTCGAGATCGTGGTCGAGGCGACGGACCCGGTGGGGGACGTGCCGATGGTGCGGACCGATGCCGGGCAACTGGAACTGGCGCTGCTGAATCTGTGCCTGAATGCCAGCGATGCCATGCCGGATGGCGGCATGATCATGCTGTCGACGCATGTTGCGCGGCTGGAAGCGCCGGCGGTGGAAGGCGACCTGCCGCAGCATGACCTGCCGGAAGGCGCGTATGTGGTGGTGTCGGTGGCCGACCAGGGCACCGGCATGGCGCCGGAGACGCTGGCGCGGATCTTCGAGCCGTTCTTCACGACCAAGGATGTCGGTCGGGGGACCGGGCTCGGCCTGTCGATGATCTATGGGTTCGTGCGGCATGCCGGGGGCGATGTGCGGGTGACCAGTGCGCCGGGGCAGGGGACGCGGGTGGATCTGTACCTGCCGGTCCATCGGTGCCCGGCGGCGGCCCTCGATCGGCCGGAGGTGCTGGTGCATCGGCCGGTCCGCAAGGGGTTGCGGGTTCTGGTGGTGGATGACGAGGATACGGTCAGGACCGTGACGGCCGGTTTTCTGCGCGGCATGGGGCATGAGGCGATCGAGGCGCCGGGTGGGGACGAGGCGCTGGCGCGGATTGGCGCGATGGCGCCGCATCAGCCCGACCTGGTGGTGCTGGATGTCATGATGCCGAAAATGGGCGGCGAGGAAGCGGCGCGCCGGATCGGGGCGCTGTGTCCCGATACCCGTATCCTGTTCCTGACCGGCTATGCCGACAATGCGGTGCTGCCCGAGGATGCGCTGGTGCTGCGCAAGCCGTTCACGCAGGCCGAATTGGCGGGGCATGTCGCCCGCGCGATGGGTGGATGATGGGGCGGCTCTTGTCCTGAGGCGCGAACGGCCTATTTCTTTCAGTCATGCAGAACTTACACGCGACCACCCATGATCCAGTCGGCTGGCATGGAACGACGATCCTGTGCGTGCGACGCGGCGCGCAGGTGGCAATGGCCGGTGACGGGCAGGTGACGCTGGGCGCCACCGTCATCAAGGGCAATGCGCGCAAGGTGCGGCGGATCGGGCCGGCGGGCACCATCCTGGCCGGGTTTGCCGGTGCCACCGCCGATGCCTTCACCCTGCTGGAACGGCTGGAGGCCAAGCTGGAGCGCTTTCCCAACCAGCTTGAGCGCGCCTGCGTCGAACTGGCCAAGGACTGGCGGACCGACCGCTATCTGCGCCGGCTGGAGGCGATGATGGCGGTGGCCGACATCGAGCGCTCCTTTACCCTGACCGGCAATGGCGACGTGCTGGAACCTGAGGATGGCATCATCGCCATCGGTTCGGGCGGGAATTACGCCCTTTCGGCCGCGCGGGCGCTGGCCGAAATCGATGGTCTGTCGGCCGCCGAGATCGCGCGGCGGGCGATGCGGATCGCCGGCGAGATCTGTGTCTATACCAACCATTCCGTGATCCTGGAGACGCTGGGCGAGAAGGGCGGGGAGAACGCATGATGGATATTCCCAACCATTCCCCGCGCGAGATCGTCTCGGAACTCGATCGCTTCATCATCGGCCAGGGCGACGCCAAGCGCGCGGTGGCCATCGCGCTGCGCAATCGCTGGCGGCGGGCGCAGTTGCCCGACGGGATGCGCGACGAGGTGGTGCCCAAGAACATCCTGATGATCGGGCCGACCGGCTGCGGCAAGACCGAGATCGCCCGGCGGCTGGCGCGGCTGGCTCAGGCGCCGTTCCTGAAGGTGGAGGCGACCAAGTTTACCGAGGTCGGGTATGTGGGCCGCGATGTGGAGAGCATCGTGCGCGATCTGGTCGAGGTGTCGCTGAACATGCTGCGCGACCTGCGGCGGCGCGACGTGCAGGCGCGGGCCGAGCAGGCGGCGGAGAACCGACTGGTCGATGCGCTGGTGGGCGAGGGGGCATCCGCCGACACCAAGGGCAAGTTCCGCCGCATGCTGCGTGCCGGGGAACTGGAGGAGAAGGAGGTCGAGATTTCGGTCGCCGATGCCCAGAGCGGGCCGGGCATGGGCGAGATGCCCAACATGCAGCCCGGTACCGTCATCAATTTCTCCGACATGATGAAGGGGTTGATGAACCGTGTGCCGCAGCGCCGGAAGATGACCGTGGCGGCGGCGCGCGAGGCGCTGACGCGCGAGGAAGCCGACAAGATGCTGGACAACGATGCCCTGGTCGGCGAGGCCGTGGCGCATGCCCAGGATCATGGCATCGTATTCCTCGACGAGATCGACAAGGTGTGCGCGCGGTCGTCGGAAAGTGGGTTCCGGGGTGGAGATGTCTCGCGCGAGGGGGTGCAGCGCGATCTGCTGCCGCTGATCGAGGGGACGACGGTTTCGACCAAATACGGGCCGGTGAAGACGGACCATATCCTGTTCATCGCCTCCGGCGCGTTCCATATCGCCAAGCCGTCGGACCTGCTGCCGGAATTGCAGGGGCGGTTGCCGATCCGCGTGGAGCTTTCACCGCTGACGCGCGACGATCTGCGGCGTATCCTGACCGAGCCGGAACATTCTCTGCTGAAGCAATATACGGCGTTGCTGGGGACCGAGGGGCTGGATCTCGATTTCTCGGACGACGCGGTGGATGCGCTGGCGGAACTGGCCGCCGACATCAACGAGCGGGTCGAGAATATCGGTGCGCGGCGGCTGGCGACGGTGCTGGAGAAGCTGCTGGAGGAGGTGTCCTTCACGGCGGCGGATCGCTCCGGCCAGACCGTGCGGATCACCGCCGCCGATGTGCGCGACCGGGTGGAGCCGCTGGCCAGCAAGGGCGACCTCAGCCGCTTCATCCTCTGAGTTTGTGGCCGTAAACGCGCGCCGGCGGCGATCCGGCGCGCGTTTCCTGTGCTCCGATGCTCACGGCCGGTAAGGCCGCTCCGCTTCGGTGCTCGGACACGCACACCGGGCGTGCCGCTATGCGGCACTCTCGCGCGCCAGCCCAGGTTTCCGGCCACAAACCAGGTGCGGGGAGGGGTGGGCTTCTAGCAGGTGAGGATGTGTTTTAGTCTGTGCCCGTTCATTTGCTTATTCTTGTCAGGTAGCTTTGATGACTGATCCTTTCGTCCTCCCCCAGGATGCGACCGCCGCTGCCGCGATTGCGGCGATCGGGGAGGAACTGGACCTCTTCGATGACTGGATGCAACGCTACCAGTACATCATCGAACTGGGCCGCACGATGCCGCCCTTTCCCGCCGAATGGACGAATGATGCCCATCGCGTTCCGGGCTGCCAGAGCCAGGTATGGCTGGAAATGACCGACCGTGACGGTGTGCTGTTCTTTGCCGGGGCGTCGGATGCCGCCATCGTCTCGGGGCTGGTGGCGCTGCTGCTGCGGGTCTATTCGGGCCGGAGTGCCGAGGAAATCCTGGCGACCGATTCCGGCTTTCTGCGTGATCTGGGGCTGGTGCAGGCGCTTTCGACCAATCGCGGCAATGGGGTCGAGGCGATGGCGCGCGCCATCCGGCATGCGGCCGCGCAGGTCGCTCCCTGAGCGGAAGGGGTCTGGCGACCCGGTGCTGAGGCCGGGTCGCGCACGGCCTTACTGGCGGTCGGCGGATTCGGCGTCGGCGTCGTACAGCACTTGCAGCACCACGCACCAGGGGTAGCGTGGATCGTAGCTGTGGCCGGTGGGGTCGGCCAGTTTGCCGTCCGCGCCGACCGGGACGTGGGTGAGGGCCACCGCGTCGTCGACATTGCCGCCGATGATGCTGATCTGGTGGCCGAAGGGCTGCCCGTTCTGGTTGGTGGCGACGACGATGCCGCAATGGGCCGGGAAACCATATTGGGTCGGCAGGTCGGCGAAGCGGACCGATTTGCTCGCACCCCGCCCGACGCAGATCAGGTCGCCCAGCGCCGGGGCGTAGGAGGCCGGGGCGCGGGCGCGGACGCCGCTTTCGGTGCCGGCGGCGGCGGCGTTGATGTAGGTGGCATGATTCGGCGAATAGGCGAAGCGGCCGTTCGCGCCCGCGACCCGCATGACGTAGGAAATGAAGGCCGCCGACCAGGCGAACATGCCGTCATGCACGTAGTCGGTGATCGCGCCTTCGGTATTGTGCTTGCCGGTCCAGGCGACCTCGCTTTCGCCTGGGTCCTGGCCGATCCACCAATATTCGCCCACGCGCTGCCACAGGCCGGGCATGCGTTCCGGCTTGACGGTCGCGCTGGTGGCCTCGGGGCGCTGTTCGGGGTCGTCGTCATTCACCGGCTGGCCGAACAGCCGCCATTCCCGCATCGCGATCGCGGCCACGTCCTGACGGGTGAACGGTTCGAAGTTTCGGCTGGCGAAGTCGGGGACGTGGTCGTCCACCATCAGCGCGCCCTGGCCGGCGGCATATTGCGCCGATGGCGTGTGGGCCGGCTGGGACGAGGGGTAACGCGGGGCGCAGGCGGCGAGGAGCGCCAGGGGGGCCATCAGGGTGATCGTGCGTGATACCGTCGGAGCGACCTTGCGCGACATTGCTTCGCTTCTCCATTCAGCGCGGGCCGGTCGTGTCGCGCACACGACGCCGGTACCCTACCCATAGGACGCGACGCAGGATGGGGAAAGAGGCGGCGTTGCGGAGCGGGGCCGCGTCATGCGGCCGTTCACGGGAAAGATAACAAGATGAAATGCTTTTTCATTGTCGTACGGCCGGTTCGGGTGCCGGATGGAACGTGACGGCTCGGCCGTCGCTTGCATACGAGGGAAAGACTTGGCCGGGGTGCTCGCGCGCTCCGGTCCTTTTTTGCGTGCTTTCCCGATTGCTGAGTCCGCCCTCCAAAGGGTGGGCAGGAAGGAGCATTTCATGCCGATGGAAACCATGGCCGTCTCGGGCATTCCCTTTCCGGTCTCGCGCATTGCGCTGGGTACGTGGGCGATCGGCGGGTGGATGTGGGGCGGGGCCGACGACCGCCTGGCCATCGCCACGATCCATGAGGCGCTGGATCTGGGAATCAGCCTGATCGATACCGCGCCGGTCTACGGGTTCGGCCATTCAGAGGAAATCGTGGGGGAGGCGCTGGTCGGACGGCGCGACACGGTGGCCATTGCCACCAAGGTCGGGCTGGACTGGAAGGACGGCAAGCCGTTCCGCAACAGTTCGGCCGCGCGTATCCGCCAGGAAATCGAGGATTCGCTGCGCCGGCTGCGTACCGACCGGATCGACCTCTACCAGATCCACTGGCCGGACCCGGCCGTGCCGCTGGACGAGACGGCTCGGGTGCTGGAGGATCTGCACCGCGAGGGCAAGGTGCTGGCGCTGGGGGTGAGCAATTTTTCCGTCGCGCAGATGGAGCAGTTCAGTGCCGTGGCGCCGCTGGCGGCCGTGCAGCCGCCTTATAACCTGTTCGAGCGTGCGATCGAGGACGATATCCTGCCCTGGTCGGCCGCGCATGGTCTGGCGGTGCTGGCCTATGGGCCGCTTTGCCGGGGGCTGCTGTCGGGCAGGATGACCGCGGCCAGCCATTTCGGCAGCGATGATCTGCGCAGTGCCGATCCGAAATTCCAGGCGCCGCGCTTTGCGCAGTATCTGGCGGCGGTGGCGGCGCTGGAGGCGTTCGCGAAGGAGCGGTTCGGGCGCTCGGTGCTGGCGCTGGCGATCCGCTGGGTGCTGGATCAGGGGCCGACCATCGCGCTGTGGGGCGCACGCAAGCCCGAGCAGATCGCGGGGATAGACCAGGCATGCGGGTGGACGCTGTCGGCGGCGGACAAGGTGGAAATCGACCGTATTCTGGCGGCACATATCACCGATCCGGTGGGGCCGGAATTCATGGCGCCGCCGGGCGGCTGATATGTTGGCGTGATCGGGCGGACAGGCCCGGTCACGCTTCAACGGGCGGCGGGGGCGTTGCTCTGACGGGTAATTGCGTGGGGATAGATTTTCAACGGGGATTTTTGGACTGGGAACCGCCCGGATCAATGGGTTTATCCTGGCCGTAGGGCCGATTGCCTCTGTTTGTCCGACCGGAATAATGTTCTGGTTCGTTGTTTTTATTGCTATTTTTATATCTCTGATGCGCGCGTTCAATTTTATCAAAAAAGCGGAATCTCTTTTCGATTGGTTCTATCGATCAGGCCAGGGTGCTGTTGCCGGAAGGTGAGCGGTGGATCGGTGCGAAAGAAGATTTATTCTGATATTTCTGAAACTCGGATGCGCGCCTGGTGGGTTTTTTCAAAATGCAGGTCTTTCCCTGCCGTGCGGCGATCGGGTTTCCGGTCGGAGAAAAATATCTTGCCGTCCGCATAGTCAAACAGTACCTCGCGCCCCTCGAAGAATGCGTTGCCGACAGATCCGTAGGAAATACCTTTGAGGAGAAGAGCTTTTACATCATGTTCACAAAATTCTTTTGCGCAGAGCTCTTTTATGGAACCGATATACCCTAATTTCGGGTCTTTGTCGTAAATTGTCATGGTATTGTAAGCGGGAGTAGATTTGGAATTCGTCTTGATCCATTTTATGGGAATTTCGGTATCGGATAGCGCGGTATCGATGTGTAAATCACGCAGTGTGCCATTTATCCTGAGTCGCATCGCCAGGTTTCTCTGGTCTTCTACCAAATCAGCGTTGTGGAATTTTTCCTTCAAATTATCCATATTCTTGATGGAGCATTCGTCATTATTCCTGTGGGGTAGGAAATATAACTTATTATTCGGGTAGTCTATTAATACATTGACAACCTTGAATATATTCTCGCCGATTA
The DNA here is from genome assembly GCF_047721585.1 of Gluconacetobacter sp. Classification (NCBI taxonomy): domain Bacteria; kingdom Pseudomonadati; phylum Pseudomonadota; class Alphaproteobacteria; order Acetobacterales; family Acetobacteraceae; genus Gluconacetobacter; species Gluconacetobacter sp. Next base: position 2,264 of record NZ_JBDNXE010000129.1, on the reverse strand, counting down.
CACCAACGACGGGTATGTCCCGTATGTAGTCGATTGGGTAATAATCGCTTGCTACGGCGGTTATCGCGCCGACATTCATATTCCCGATCTTGAATCGCTCGATCATTACAAGATGTGCATCGTGGTAGTCTTCGCCGTTACTTATTATTGAGACCTGCTTCAGGGGAGCGGAAAGGTCGAGGTTTATTTTGTCATTGATATAGATATCATCAAAATCACCGCTTAGGTACATTCCAGCTTTATGGCCATTTATATCGACTTGTATGATGGGACTATCGGTTTTCCCCCCGAGCATATCCATTTCGACGGCGCCGGCGCACGGCTCCGCTGCGGCGGGAAGGAGAAAAAGGTGACACATTGCGAGGAAAAGGAAGCCACTTCTTGCAATGGATGCGAAACTGAGGATCTTCTTTGCGGAATGGGGTGATCGGCGGGTTGCGGTACTGTGATGCGGGGGACGACGCGACCGGTCTTTCGATAATGCACCGGATGAATGCGAAGGCGCGGGTGACATTGGCTTTTTTCTCTCTATCATCGAAAGAATGGCGTGTGATGGCCTGTTTATTCGCCCGTCTAAAAATACCCGGATGGCGAGGGGACATAATATTGATGTCTATATATCAGGACGTTTGAAGACGGGGGAACTCTCCCATGTCAGCGTATTGATCGGGTCGGTGACATCCAGATTGCCAGAAATAATGGCGGAATGCGCAAAATTTCCTGCAATCGACAGGATATGGAAATGTCTCGTCGGGCCGGGTTTTTATGGCCAGGCGGTTTCCGTTTGGCGACGGAGGATCGTGACAATCCCGGTCGGAGATTTTCGCGGTCTGGACAGGACAAATCGACGGGGTCGGCGTTATGCCTGATGCCGTGTTGAAAAACGCGATCGCCGGGGCGTGTGTGAGGTGATGGGTGCAGGATGATTGTGAGCATCGGCCGGTCGCCACTCTTGCGTTTTATAGGCTGGGTGCCTTCAATTCATGCCGCAGCATTTTTTGTATTTTTTGCCGGAGCCACAGGGACATGGCTCGTTTCGTCCGATTTTTGTCGATGTGGCTGGTCTGTTCGCGAGCCGGTCCATGCTCTCTGACAGGCGCGCGACGTGGAGCGCCTGCACCCATTCGGGGATAAGATCGGGCGCGGTTTCCGACAGCAGGGTGCCGAGTTCGTCGTCACTGTCGGGCGGTGAATCGGTCATGGCGACAAGCTTGTGCAGACCGACAAGGGCGGGACCGACGGTTTCGTCGGAACCGCGGAGCAGGTCGTTCCAGGCTTCAGGTCGCAGCGCCATGGCGCGTTCGAAGCCCTCGATCCATAACTCCCAGAGTACGTCGTCATGCCTCGTGTCGATATTGAACAGGGGAGCATAACGTCCGCGATCGAGATCATGCAGCACGGCATTGTAATGTTGCAGGATCAAGCGGGCATCGTTCTCGTGTTCGAGGACGGGATCGCCCTCCCCATCGGGATCGAGCACCACGGGCAGCCATTCGGACGGCAGGATCATCTCCGGGCAGACAAGGACGCCGGCGAGGAAGCCGTCCAGCTCGCTCAACAGCATCGCCGTCTCGAGGCGTGCGAGCACGCGCTCGAGTTGGCGGAGATAGGGAGGGAGTTTCGTCGATCCTGGCATGATGCGCATCAGCGCAGCACTTCGGGCAAGGTGGATCAAGCCTTTTCAGGCGATTTCCAGGGCGTGGAGGGAGGCGTCCCCTGATAATATCCTGTTATTGAGGCATGAAACAGACTGCGAGGCTGCGGACGCCCTGGGCGCCGCGGATCAGGACGCCCTGGATGTCGGCGGTAGCCGAGGGGCCGCTCATCAGCACGCCGTAGCGGGCGGTGTGAAATTCCGGGCGCAGATAGGCGGTGTGCATGTTGGCCGTGATCTGGGCCGGGTCCAGCAGGACCACCATGTGCTGGGTCAGGTGGGCGATGGCGTTGAGGTGAAGCTGGGCCTCGCTGAGGAAGATCGAGCCGGTTTCCGCGATGCCGAAGGCGGCGCGGACGATGGTGACATCGACCGGTTCGGCGGCCTGCGGGGTGGGCAGGTCCTCGATGCGTACCGTGCCGGTGGCCTCGGGCACCAGGGAGCAGATCATCAGGCCGGGTTTGGGGAAGCGCAGCGCGATTGCCTGATCGAGCGTTTCGCCCTGCTGGCGGTCCAGCATCGTGCCGCCCATCTGGAGCAGGCTGGCGCTGAAGCGCTCCGGACTGGCGTCGGCCTCGCCCAGCACGGCCGGGTCGGGCAGGGGGTGGGC
>NZ_JBDNXE010000128.1:0-10465 GCF_047721585.1 Gluconacetobacter sp. | reverse complement strand
CGGATGATGCTCAGAAGACTCTGTAATCATACATCATGATCTTGGACGGACTCTTATAAACATCTGATTCACATCCCAGCGATATCAGCCCCGACCTCTGGTGCCGGGTGGTTGACAACGCGCACGCTGGGACACGCGCCTCCCGTATTCCCTACGAGAGGTTTTGTATTTCGGGAGCCGCCCGACATAAGGGCTCTCCCAGCGTTTCCGCAACAATGCGCACCCATAGCCAATTGTCACGCCAGCAAAAGGCAATTGCCCTATACCATGGGCCGCACATCGTCGCTAGAGACATTCCATTTAGAGATAAATTTCAACCCACCGAGCCAAACGTACCTGTCAAATATTACAGTCACAAAAAAGAACCGCCTACATCCACCATCGGCCCGACATGCGGCCGGAAAACCGGAGCGCGGCTCAACTGCTCATCGTTCAACGGGGGCGGAGCAAATATCGCCACACACCATTTCGATAAGAAAAAACGATTGTCCCTACGATAAGATCGAGTAGAAACAATAAACTCTTTGGCTGAAAAATAAAAAAAGACGCAATGGCGGGTCCGGGACACAGACCGGTCAATCCCCAACCCAATCCAAACAAACAGCTTCCTACGATCAACGATTTATCGATTTGTCTCGATGCCGGGATTTGAAAGGTAGCACCAAGAAGTGGCTGCGACAGATTCTTTTTCAGCCGGAACCCGCAGAATGTCACAAAGACGGCACTCCCCAGAACGAATACCAAAGCAGGATTCCAATGCCCGGCAACATTCAGAAAAGACAGAACGTTGGAAGGATTAAGCATCCCGCCCAGAATCAACCCGAGACTGAATACGATCCCACATAGAAATGCTGCAATAGTTCTCATAACCGCGAACATGTTAAGTCCCCGTCAAAAGATGAACGATTGTAGCAGTTGCCATTCCCGTTCCGAGAAAGCAGATTACAGCCACTATTGAGCGTGGTGATAAACGAGCCAGTCCAATCACGCCGTGACCACTGGTACAGCCATTTCCCAAACGCGTGCCGAAACCGACCAGAAAGCCGGATATGAGGACAACACTCCAAGGCGCTCGGATTGTCATTTCAGGCCATACACCGGTCATAAGGCGCCAGAGCAGCGGACCACTGACCAACCCCAACAGCAAAGCGGCTCCCGGCCAGATATTTCTCCCCGAAAGTGTTTGAGCAAGCAATCCGCTGATGCCGGCAATGCGGCCGTTCAGCAGCAGATAGGCCGAGCAAGCCAGACCGATCAGGCTTCCTCCCGCAAGACTGTTCCAGTATATCGGCGACATCTTTATTCTTTCCGCTCGCAATAGATATGATGAAGAGCGGCGATAACCTGCCCTGCCTTCTCATCTGAAAGACGGTAGAAAACAGAAAGACCTTCCTTTCGGAACGTCACGATTCTCGCCGCCTTCAGGACTGTCAGATGCCTGGACAGATTGGGTTGATGTATACTCAGCTCGCTTTGTATCTGCCCAACCGACATCTCCCTTTGAGCCAATGCACAGGCGATAAGGAGGCGATCGGAATGCGACAATGTTTTCAGCAATTCCGCCACACGAAACACATTGGTCTGCAAATCGTCCATTATCTCTATCTCTGCACCACCGCAAAATTATCTTTTTATCGATAAATAGATATCACCTCATAGAGTCAACCAAATTGTTGCATGGAGAAATATGTGGCTGTCGCGTGTTCGCATTTCGCTTCCGTCAAAAGACCGTCTGCTTTCGCCGTCAACTCGATCGTTCAACCGGGATTCATGGCGTCCCGAAAACGGACATAACTGAGGGGGTCCTGCCCTTCCGAATTTGGCTAATCCGTGACCCAACGGCTTCAGATCCTCGACCGCGAAGCCGGAAATTCCATTCGACGGGGCAAGTGGCTCGGGCTGTGTTCCGTGCCTAACGCTAATCTCAAAGCAGAACGTCCATGACACGTCCCATCCGTCGTTTGAGCGCAACGGCTAGCAGACCAAGCAGTCTGCGATTTATACAGCCTATCTGCACAAATATCTTTACAGGTTATCTGCATAAATGTATCGTGACGGAATGACTGGTCCCCTGAATGAACCACCTCTCCATGATGCGTCGGCCCTGGCGCAGGATCTACGCGCTCTTCTGAGCAAACTGAAACGGCGGTTGCGGGAACAGGCCCATGTCGGGGAACTGACACCTTCCCAGACCTCGGTGCTACTGCAATTGGAATCGCATGGCCCCGCAACGACATCGCATCTCGCCCGCTCGCAGGGCATCCGCCCGCAATCGATGGCGCCGATCGTCACGGCGCTGACGGATGCCGGTTTTATCGGCAGCCAGCCGGACCCTTCGGATGGGCGCCAGATTCTTTTATCGCTGACGGACGCTTGTCGCAGGCAGATCCGTGAGGGGCGCGCCGCACGACAGGACTGGCTGACACGTGCGCTGCAGTCGCGTTTTTCTGCACAGGAGCAAGCCGAACTCACCCGGACCGTCGCGCTCCTGAGGCGGCTCGTCGACGAATGATGCCGCGCGGCAGAGCCGCCGCCATTCGATCCTGATTGTTATTTTGGAGAAGAGTGCCCCATGGCGCTGACAACACTGGACCCCAGAACTGCCCTGATCGTCGTCGATTTACAGAAAGGCATCGTCGGTTTGCCGCTCGCGCATCCGATCGAACCGATAATCGGGTACGTCCGGATCCTGGCCGATGCGTTTCGTGCCCGTGCTCTGCCAGTCGTTCTCGTTAATGTGGCGGGCAGCGCACCCGGCCGGACGGAACAACGGCGCCCGGCCAGCCCGCGCCCGGAAGGATGGACGGACCTCGTTCCGGAACTCGGTCAACTGCCTGACGATATTGTCGTTACAAAACGGACATGGGGTGCCTTTGCCAGCACCGACCTGGAAGCGCAGTTGAGGGCGCGTGGCGTGACCCAGGTGGTGATCGCGGGTGTGGCGACAGGCACCGGCGTCGAGGCAACCGCGCGCCAGGCCTATGAAGCCGGCTTCAACGTCACCCTCGCCATCGACGCCATGACGGATGGCCGCGTCGAAGCACACGACTACAGCGTCAGGTCCGTTTTTCCCCGGCTTGGCGAGACAGGTACAAGCGCGGATATCATTGCCCTGTTACCGGCCAAGGAGGATACCTGACATGCCGTGGCTCGATCTGCTGGCTTGGTTCTTCGGGGGCGCTTGCCTGGCCAATGCGGTGCCTCACGTCATCAGCGGGATGATGGGCCGACCGTTCCAAAGCCCGTTCGCCAAGCCACCGGGGCAGGGGCTTTCCTCATCGACCGTCAACGTGGTCTGGGGGTTCGCCAACATCCTCATTGGTTACGGACTCGTTTGTCATGTGGGTGCATTTACGTTTGCGGACGTTAGCGACGCCGCCGCGTTCGGCGCCGGAGCATTGCTCATTGCCCTGTTTTCTGCCCGGCATTTCGGGCGTTTCCACGGTGGCAATATGTCGGAACGCCTGTGAGGGCACCGGCCTCCGGGTATTTCCGTTCGCTGCGCACCGTCAATTACCGGATCTGGGCCGGGGGCGCTTTTGTATCCAATATCGGCACCTGGGTGCAGCGGACGGCCCAGGACTGGTTGGTGCTGACCCAGTTGACGCATCATGACGCTTCCGCCGTCGGGCAGGTCATGGCGTTACAGTTCGGGCCGCAGATGCTCCTGCTGCCCTGGACGGGCTTCGCCGCCGACCATTTCAACCAGCGCAAGCTCCTGATGGTCACGCAGGCGACGATGGGTGTCCTGGCGCTGGCGCTGGGAATGCTGACGGTGACCGGCCTGGTACAGCTCTGGCATGTCTATGTTTTCGCCTTCTTGTTCGGCAGTGCCGCCGCTTTCGACGCGCCGGTACGACAGACTTTCGTGGCCGAACTCGTGGGCGACGATGATCTGCATAACGCGGTGGCGCTCAACTCCACCTCGTTCAATGTCGCGCGCATGATCGGCCCGGCCATTGCGGGGATCGTGATCGCCGCCATCGGCACGGGCTGGGCGTTCCTGATCAATGGCGTTTCGTTTGTCGGCGTGCTGCTCTCCCTGAATGCGCTGCGGACCGACGAGCTACGACCGAATGTCCGCACACACCGGAAAAAAGGCGGTTTTTCCGATGGCTTCCGCTATGCATGGGGCCGTGACGATCTGAGGGCGATTCTGATCATGCTCTTTCTGATCGGCACGTTCGGGCTGAACTTTCCGATCTTCATCTCGACCATGGCCGTCGGTGTCTTCCACACGAATGCTCAGGGCTACGGCCTGTTATCCTCCATCATGGCGATCGGCACGATGGCGGGCGCGTTCTTCGGGGCGGCCCGCAAGGAACCCCGCTTTGACCTGCTCCTGACCGGCGCGGCCATGTTTGGCGTCGGCTGCGCGCTGGCGGCTATCGCACCCGACTATTGGCTCTTCGCCGCGGCTCTTGTCGTGATTGGCGTGGCGGCGCTGACCTTCACCAATACGACGAACAGCCTGATGCAGCTTTCGACAGCGCCTGAGATGCGCGGGCGCGTGATGGCGCTGCGCGTGGGCGTGGCCCTCGGTGGCACACCGATCGGGGCACCGATCGTCGGTTGGGTTGCCGACACGTTCGGTCCACGCTGGGCGCTCGGCGTCGGCGCGGTCGCCGGGCTGATCGCAGCGGCTGTGGCTTTTGTTGCGATCCCCCGCCATGAACCAGACGTTCCGCCCTGAAGCTTTTGGGGGCCGCTATCCCACCTTACGCACCTTCTGGGAGGCAGTTCTTCATGCCTCCGAAAGCAACCCGAAGGTGCAGCAACACAAGAGCGCCTTACGCTGGCATATCACTCTGTCACCGCCCGTCACCGTGAGGGTGTCGGCTGCCAAGATGTTCCGCTCGAAAGCCGACAGTTCGTTCCCCCCTAACTTGTCATCCAATCCTCGACGCGCAGTCCTTCAACTCTCATGAACTCATGAGAGTTACTGGTCACAACAACAAGTCCTCTGCTGCGTGCATGTCCCGCAATCATCAGATCATAAGGACCGATCACACAGCCTCGGCGCTCCAGATCGGCTCTGATGTCCGCCGTGTGCGCTGCCGCTTCATCATCAAACGGCAAAACGGACAGGCGCGCCGCGAACTGCTCCACCTGCCGCCGGACCCTGACGGGTTCTGAAGATTTTTCAGCCCCATACAGAAGTTCATATAACACGACATCGGAAATACAGAGTGCTTCCGCATTGTCGTTGAACCGCTCACGCAACCCCTTCGGGCGGTCACGCAGCACGCGGATGCAGAAATTCGTCTCCAGCAGGTAACGTAGCATCAGAAGCTGTCACGCTCCTGCATCGCAGGCTGATTACGCAACGCCAGATCAATGCCGGGCGCGGCAAAAAAATCATCCCACGCGGCATCCGCCGGCGCGATAATCCGGCGCGCCCCATCGGGAATGATGACCACTTCTTTCAGATCACCATCAAAAGCCACCGCTTTGGGCAAACGCACGGCTTGGGAACGATTTGAAAGGAACAGAGTCGTACGGGCCAGCATGACACGCTCCACATTGGATATACGTCTTGTATATCCAACCCAGCGCCCACAATCAATGAAATCCGCTGGCCCACTGTCCACCTGCGCGCAGATCAGCGCAGGTCCTGAAATTCCTACAGGATGGAAATCTCAGGCAACCAGCCTACGGCAAAGCAGAAGCCGGAAGGCCCACCTCAGCCCCCCGCCACCGCCTCAACCGCCCCATACTCCGCGCTGTAGCACATCCCTTCGATCCACGCCCGAATGTCATCCGGGCGCGGCACCGTCGCCATCCCGTTCGCGAACAGGTACTCCGCCAGCCGGCAGGCCGACGTCACCTCAACTTCCAGAATCTGCGATTGCGGCGGATACAGCATCCCCCGCGCCTGCGCCGAAGGCGAAACCTGATCGGCCAGCGCATGCGCGGCCTCGATAATCAGCCCGTCGGTAATCAGATGCGGCCGCGTGGCATAAACCGCCAGCCCCAGACCGGGGAAGATATAGAAATTATTGGCCTGCCCAGGCCGGAACACCATATCCCCCCGCATCACCTGCGGAAACTGGATGCCGGCCGCATACAGCGCCCGCCCGTCCGACCAGCCATAAGCCTGCTCCGCCGTGCATTCCGGGCGCGGGATCGACAGCGGAAAGATGATCGGCCGCGCATTGATCTCGGCCATCAGTTCCACCACCGGCTGGGTAAAGGCACCCCCGGCCGTCGAAACCCCGATCAGCACGCTGGGCCGCACCCGGCGAATGGTCTCCAGCAGGTCGCGCGTCGGGGCCGCCGCATGGGCATAGCGCCGCTGCTCCTCGCTCAGGTCGGTGCGCGAAGGCTCCACCAGCCCCTTCACATCCATCATGACGATGCGCGACCGCGCCTCCGCCACCGTCAGCCCCTCGGCCTCCATCGCCGTCACCAGCAGGTCCGATGTCCCCAGCGCCGAAGACCCGGCGCCGAGGAACAGGAATGTCTGGTCCGCCAGTTGCTCGCCCTTGATGCGCAGCGCCGTCACCAGCCCCGCCAGCGTCACCGAGGCCGTGCCCTGAATGTCGTCGTTGTAGCACAGCACCCGGTCGCGATACCGCTCCAGATACCGGATCGCATCCGTGCCCTTCCAGTCCTCGAAATGAATGCAGCAGGCCGGAAACACCTCCTGCACCGCCGTCACGAATTCCTCGACAAACGCATCCAGTTCCGCCTCCGGCGGCGGTTCCCGCCGCAGGCCCAGATAGAGCGGATCGGCCCGCAGCGCGGCATTGGTGGTGCCGATATCCAACTGCACCGGCAGCGTGGTATGCGGCGGTACCGCGCCGCAGGCGGTGTAAAGCTGCAACTTGCCGATCGGAATACCCATGCCGTTGGCACCGATATCGCCCAGCCCCAGAATCCGCCCGCCGGTGGTCACGCACAGGAAGCGCACATCCGGCACCGGCCAGTTGCGCAGCACCTCGGCAATGCGCCCCTTCATGTCGAGGCTGATATACATGCCCCGGGGCCGGCGGTACAGATGGCTGAACGACTTGCACACCTCGCCCAGCGTCGGCGCATAGACAATCGGCACAAAACGGGCCGGGTCCGACATCAGCACCTTGTAGAACAGCGTCTCGTTCCGATCGACCAGCGCGGAGAGGTAGATATACCGCTCCAGATCGGTCGGCTTGGCGTCCAGATGCGCCATTGCCCGCTCGGCCTGCCGCTCCAGCGTCTCCACCTGCGGCGGCAGCAACCCTTCCAGCCCCAGCGCCCGCCGCTCGTCAGCGGTAAAGGCGGTTCCACGGTTCAGGAACGGATCGGCCAGCAAAGCCGTGCCGCGCAGGCTCTGACGATCGGATGACGTCATGTTCGGGGTCCTCCATGCACTGATCAGCGGCCAAAGCCGCCCTACCGGGTCATTTCAGCAATAATCCTCAAAACCCGCCCGGAAATACGGGCTGGCGAGCGAGAGCGCCGCAAGGCGGCGCGCCCGTCATGTATTTCCCAGCACCGAAGCGGAGCGGCCTCAATGGCCGCGAGCATCGGAGCACAGGAAACGCGCGTCGGCTCGCCGCCAGCGCGCATCTCCAGGCAGGTTTTCATACGCCCGGCAATTCGTTGACGGCAACGATGCGCCACGCTTCCGGAAAACGCTCGATAATCGTCAGGGCAAGATTCTGGATCGAAAAATGCAGCGCCGTATCGGCATGCACGCGCAGCGCATGCGCCAGCGCCGCGCGGATCGCCCCGCCATGGCTCACCACGATCATGTTCCGGCCCGCATGAACCTCGGCCATCCGGTCCATCGTCTCGCCCACGCGGGCGCACACATCCAGCATGCTCTCGCCGCCGGGTGGCCGTTCGGAGGCCGCGACCGACCAGAACAGATGCGGCGCCAGCTTCAACTGGTCCAGCAATTCATGGTGGCGCAACCCCTGCCACGCTCCCAGCGACTGTTCCAGAAATCCGGGCTCCACCGTCCAGTCCCGCTCGCCATAGCCGGCCTCCTGGATGATCCGCGCGGTATGCTGCGTGCGCCCCAGGGGCGAGGTAAACCATTGCGCGTTCTGCGGCAGCCGCGCGGCCAGCGCCTCGTACATGCCGCGCTGCGCCACCAGACTGTCGGGGCACAGCGGCACGTCCAGCGTGCCGTACACCCGCATCCGGGCATTTTCCTCGACCACCGCATGGCGGATCAGCCAGAAACGGGTGACACCGTCCGTCAGCTTGGGGGTGTCGAGGAAGTGACCGTGATTCTGGTTCATGCAAGCCGGTCCAATCAGGGCAGGATAACGGGTGGTCCGGTATCCATAGCCGGAAGCGGCGCGTAGGTCTGTACCGGGTCGGCCGCCACCAGCCTCTCCCAATAACGCAGGATCAGCCCGATCTTGGCCAGAACAAGCTGCGCATCGGCAATTTCCCGATCCATGCGCAGATCGGGCAGCAGCCCGTCATGGGACGGCTCGCCCGAAACCAGCCGCGCTCCGGCCGACAGCCGCAGCGCCCCCGCCACCCCGCCCGGCAGCATCGGGTGCGGCAACGGCACCGGCTGGCCGACATGGCACAACTGCCCGGCCAGCGCCCGGTCCGCCCCCTCCGGCACCACGCGCGACAGATCGGCATTCAGCCACCGATAAAGCGCCCGCGCCGGCTCCAGCCCCAGCGGTACGAACTCCGGCGGCGCGAAATCATCGCCACAGGACAAGGACGCCAGCGGGTCGCGCACGAAAAAGCTCAGGATGGTCCCGCGATCGTCCCACGCATCGGCCAGCGGCGGCCGCGCCGGATGTGGCACCGCCAGCCGCCGCAGGTCGGGGTCGGCGTCGATCGCCGCTTCCAGCGCGCCCAGAAACCGCGCCAGCCGCGCCCGCACCACCGGCCGGGGCACCTCCCGCAGCGCCGTCATCTCGGCCAATGCGGCATACCAGCGCAGCATCAGCCCCACATTCTCGCCCGCCGGCAGCCCCTGTGCCGCCGGCAGCGCCGGCCACGCGGCCCGATGGCAGTAATCCGCCAGCCCCGCCGGCAACGCCCCTTCCCGCAACCGCGCCGTCACCCCCTCGGGCAGCAGCAGCGCGCCGCAAAAGGGCGGGCCGGTAAAGAATTTGGACCCGGTGATCATCACCATCCAGCCCCGGTCCAGGTAATCGCGCACCCGCGCCGGGTCCAGCCGCGCCTGGCAGGCATCCACCACGATATCGGGCACCGGCACGCCATCGGCACGGGCAGCCTCGGCCAGCCCGTCCAGCATCTCCAGCCCCGGCGCCAGCAGCCCGGTCTTGGACAGGTCCAGCCGGTGCAGCAGCACACGCCGCCCCGCCTGCCAGGCCCCCCGAGCCAGTGCGATGCAATCCCGGTCGATCTCGGCCGGCGCGCGCGACGCTCCGTCCGGCTGGCGCAACGGCACCGCCAGCAGCAGCGTGTCCGCCGGAAATCCGTCGATCAGCCCGCCCTTGGCCACCTGCGCGCCCAGCGCGGTGTCATTCGCGAAATGGCAACCTTTTGCCGCTAACGGTACGCCACTCCCCGTTTCCTCGGGGGCGAGAAGGATGTTGCTGACCGGATGGCCATCAGAACCCAGCATCGCCAGCGCCAGGGCATACAGTTCGCAATCGGTCCCCGATGGGGCCAGCACGACACCCTGGGTCCCGGCCATCCCGTAATGGTCCGCGATCCGGCGGCGCACCTCCGCGACCATCTCCGCCCGGACCCGCGCCCCATCCCCCGTCAACCCGCCCAGCACCAGCCGCAGGCGCGCCGCCTCGGCCCCCGCGAAACCCCGTTCGGAAACCGAAGACGCGGTAGAGGACGCATAGGTCACAGCCCAGGGGCGCGGCCGATGAGACGACCCATAGTGATTCAGCCCGGTCGCCGGGTCGATCGCCAGCCGGGCATCGCCACCCTCGGCCATCAATTGCTCCGCCGGCCCCAGCAACGTCCACAGCGTCTCCAGCCGGGCCGCCAGCCGGTCGAATGCGCCGGCATCGGCACACCCGGCGGCAACGGGAGGCTGCAAGCCCGCCAGTTCCGCCCATATCTCCCGCAGGCGGTCCGCACCGGGCGGCACCACGGCGGCCATGTCGGCATGCCACCACGGCCTCGACGACGGCCCCGACGGCCCGCCCGGCCCATCCAGCTCCGCGAACAGGGCGGCGGTGCGCGCCGCGCACAGCCCCGCCAGCACGCCATCGTCGGGCACGGCCTCGACCAGCCGGGCCAGTTCCAGTGCGTGGCGCAGCACGACCGGCGCGCAGGCCGGCTTTCGCAGGCAGGGCGCCCCCAGCACGACCATGCCACCGGCCCGCACCACGAACGCCCGCTCCAGCGCCGTATCCAGCCCGATGCGCCGCGCCCCCGCGATCACGCGCAGGTCGGGGCGTTCCAGGACGCAGGCCAGGTCATGGGTCAATCGTTCGGCGAGCACGCAAAAATCCCTGTTGCCATCGTCATTATGCGCGCAGCCCCCCGGCGCGGCAATCGCCCCGCCCCCAGACGGACC
>NZ_JBDNXE010000127.1:0-10542 GCF_047721585.1 Gluconacetobacter sp. | reverse complement strand
GGGGCTGGAGGATCGGGGTATTCTGTGACCGCCCCGACATATTCGCTGGCGCCGCCGGCATCGGGCAGGACAGGGCATGTGGGGCCGTTCGATATTGAGCAGAGCAATGCCAGCCCCGTGCCGATGGAGACGGGGCGGACCGTGACCGCTGCCTATCCCGTCAAGGGCGTGCCCGGCATGGACCTGACGATCAACATGTTCGGCGGTCATCGGGAGACCAATACCGGTAGCGCGGTCGGGACCGCCGCGCTGACCGCCGGCATGCGGATCAAATGGTGACGCAGGTCAGAGGGTGATGCGGGGGCGAGGCCGGTCCTGCGCCGATTTTTCAGAGGCAGTGCGATGAAGTTGGCTGCGTCGGCAGGGTGATTTTGCAAACGGCGCTTTCAGAACCTCAAGCGATCGCGCCAGAAGGTCTTGGCGATTTCCAGCACGACCAGCACGGTGGCCGCCGCGCCGATGCTCAGGCCCAGATCGTGCCAATGCAGGGGGGCGAAGCGGAAGAGGTTCCGGACGGCCGGCACCAGAACGCTGGATACGAGGACGGTGGTCATCGTCCCGAGAATCCAGAGCAGGGTGGCGTTGGGCCGCCTTATGGCCGTGACCAGGGAGGTGCTGAACGACCGGTTCACGAGGATCAGGCTGACGATCGAGAGCACCAGCGAGACGAAGGTGAGGGCGCGTGATTCTTCGGCCGGCATGGCGTGCAGGGTGGCGAACATGAACAGGCCGCCGACGAGGAGGAAGACCAGCAGGCCCTGGAGCAGGCTCCAGACGATCAGCGGCCGTGAGAACAGGGATTCGGAGGGGGGCCGGGGTGGCCGGCGCATGATGTCCTCCTCTTCGGTCTCGGCCTCGAAGGCCATGGTGCAGACCGGGTCGATGATCATCTCGAGGAAGGCGATGTGGATCGGCGAGAAGATGAGGGGATAGTCCAGGACCAGCGGCAGCAGCGCCAGGCCGGCGATGGGCACATGCACGGCGAAGACGAAGCCCATCGCCTTGCGCAGATTGTCGTAGATGCGCCGCCCCAGGCGGATGGCGGTGACGATGGAGCTGAAATCGTCATCCAGCAGGACGATCGCGGCGGCCTCGCGCGCCACGTCGGTGCCGCGTCCGCCCATGGCGATGCCGATATGCGCGGCTTTCAGCGCCGGCGCGTCGTTGACGCCGTCGCCCGTCATGGCGACGGTTTCGTCGCCGGCTTTCAGGGCCTGCACGATCCGCAGCTTCTGTTCCGGCATGATGCGGGCACAGATGGTTGCGGTGCGGAGATGGTCCCGCAGGGCGGGCTCGGCCAGCGTTTCGATGGCGGCGCCGGTCAGGATGGTTGCGCCATTGTCGATCCCGGCCGCGCCTGCGATGGCACGGGCGGTTTCCGGGTAATCGCCGGTGATCATCATGACGCGGATGCCGGCCGACCGGCAGTCGCGCACCGCATCCGGCACGCTTGGCCGCAGGGGATCGGCAATGCCGACGAGGCCGAGGAACTGGAACGTGAAGCCGTGTGGGGTTTCGGGAAAATCCGTTCCTTCAAAGGAGGCTTTGGCGACGCCGAGGACGCGGAGACCTCTGGCCGCCATGGCGTCGAGGGTCTGGCCGATGGCGGCGCGGCGTGTGTCGTCCAGATGGCAGAGTGCGGCGATGGCTTCCGGCGCGCCTTTCGCGGCGACCACGCAGGAGGGCTGTGCGGCGTCGGGCCGCCAGACCTGTGTGACGGCCAGCAGGTCGGGGCGCAGGCCGTAGGTGCGTGCGAGCGTCCAGCCCGCTTGTGTCGGGAGCGGGCGTTCGGGCAGGGCGGTGCGGGCGAAATCGTGGAAGGCGGTTTCCATCGGGTCGAACGGCTGGGGGGCGCTGGCCAGCAGGCCGTGGAAGGCCAGGGCCTGTGCCTGCGGAGAGAGGGCCGTCAGGGACGCGGGCGGGGCCATGGTTTCGCCGTCGCTGACCCGCAGTTCGGCGATTGACATGCGGTTCTCGGTCAGGGTTCCGGTCTTGTCGGTGCAGAGGACGGTGGCCGAGCCGAGGGTTTCGATGGCCGCCGCGCGGCGGGTCAGCACGCGGGCGCGCGAGATGCGCCACGCCCCCATCGCCATGAACACGGTGAGCACGACCGGAAATTCCTCCGGCAGCATGCTCATGCCGATCGTGATGGCGGCCAGTACCGCGTCGAGCCAGCCGCCGCGCAATGTGCCGTACAGCACCAGGGCGAGGGCGCTGACCAGGCCGCCGCCGATCGCGCAGAGGCGGGTCAGGCGGGCCGTCTGGGCGCGCAGGCGTGGTGGTTCGGTCTCCAGCATGCGGAGCGACTGGCCGATCCGGCCGATCTCGCTGCCCGAACCGGTGGCGCGCACTTCGGCGATGCCGCTGCCGCGCACGATCAGCGAGCCGGAATAGACGAAGGGCTGGTCGTCGCCGCCCGGCCGGGCCGTGGGGGGCGTCGCGGTCGCGACGGATTTGCGCACGGCGACGGCTTCGCCCGTCAGCAGGGATTCGTCGGCGAGCAGATCCTGCGCGCGCATCAGCAGCGCATCGGCCGGGACCCGGTCGCCTTCGGCGAGCACGATGAGGTCGCCCCGGACCACTTCGCGGCCGGGAATGCGCTTCCGCGTGCCGTCACGGATGACCAGGGCCCGGGGGATGGTCAGGTCGCGCAGGGCGTCCAGCACCCGTTCGGTCCGGGTTTCCTGAATCACGGTGATGGCGATGGAGACGCAGGCGAAGGCCAGCAGGATCAGCGCCTCGTGCAGGTCGCCCAGCAGGAGATAGATGCCGCCGCCGACCAGCAGCAGGGCGAGCATGGGCTCGCGCAGGACCTCGCGCATGATGGCCAGCGGGGTGCGGCGTTCCTGGCGCGGAAGTTCGTTGAAGCCGTCGGTCTGCAACCGGGCCTGGGCTTCGTGCCCGGTCAGGCCGGCAAGCGCGTCGGAGGGAGGAAGGGGAGCGTCTGCCGGCTGGTCCACGGAAGCGGTCTCCTGTCGACGGGACGCGACGCGGCGCCTGGGCCTGGCGGTCGTTCAGCCGCGATCGGCTGCACCCGCGAAGAGCCAAGCGCGCGATCCCGTGCCGGGGATGCCGTGGAGGGAAAAAAAACCGTCGCGGGGCAGCCCCCGCGGGCAGCCCCATCGAGGAAATGGGGATCTCGCGGGTTGGAAGAGAAGAGGCGGAGGCTGTTTGAACGCGCGGTCTGGTCCTCAGCGCTTCCGACGCAGGGTGACGAGGAGTGTGCCCATGCCGGCGGCCAGGGCGGTGCCGGTGAGGATCGTGCGCAGGGTGGTGGTCAGCAGTACCGGCATGGTGCGACGGCTGAGATGGTCGAAGGGGCCGTGCGCGCCGTGGGCGCCGGAGACCGGGGTGAACAGATTGTCCGGTGTGTTGTCCGGGGCGGGGTATTTTTCCAGTTGCTGGTGGTAGGCGCGGTCGGCCTGGCGGCGGTCCAGCAGTGCGGGGGTCAGGAATGCCGCCATGCGATGGCCGATGCCCGACAGGCCTACCCGGACGTCGCGGTGGCGGCCGAAGGCGGCGCGGCTGATCGCCTCGGCCGCGATTTCGGGCTCGAAGACCGGGCCGGCGGGGCGCAGGCGCTTGCCGGTATGGTTGCGCGTCCAGACGAAGCGCGGGGTGTTGATGGCCGGTAGCCTGACCAGCGAGAGCAGGATGCGGTCGCCGTCATGCAGGATTTCGGGGCGCAGGCTTTCGGTGAAGGCGCGGATCGCGGCCCGTGCGCCGCTTTCGATGCTGCGCAGCGGGCGCGGCAGGGAAATGGCGTCGAGATTGACGATGGTGCCGTAGCCGCGTCGCCGCATGCGGATCAGCGCCGTGCGGGTGCCGAAGACGGTGCCCAGGTAGGTGACCTCGGTCGCGCGGCGGATTTCCTCGGGCGGCAGTTCCACGAACTGGCCGCTGACGCCGGCGCCGGCGCAGTTTACCCACAGGGTGATCGGGCCGAGTGTCGCTTCGATCTGGTCGGCGGCGCGCTCCAGCGCCTCGGCGTCGGTGACATCGGCGGGGATGGTGAGGGTGCGGATGTGGAGTTCGGCCAGTTCCGCCGCCGCGTCTTCCAGGCGGGCCGCGTCGCGGCCGATCAGCGCGACGTCGCAGCCGGCGCGGGCCAGGGTCCGCGCGGTCGCGCGGCCGATTCCGGCACCGGCTCCGGTAATGACGGCGATCTGGTGAGGCATGGGGCGGGCTCCGCTGGGCAGGTCTGTCTGCCGCCCTGTTTGCTCTTGGATCGGGCGCGCCGCAAGTCGGGGCGGTTATGCCCGGTTATGCGTTCTACAGGTATTTGAGGGCCGCGAAGCCGCCGACCAGCACGACGCCGAACAGGGCGGCCACCAGGGTCAGGCGGCGTTCGATGAAGGACTGGATCGGCGCGCCATAGCGGCGGAGTAGGGCGGCGAGCAGGAAGAAGCGGGCGCCGCGCGTGGCGATGCAGGCCAGGACGAAGGGCAGCAGCGGAAAATGCGCGGCGCCGCTGGCGATGGTGACGATCTTGAAGGGGATCGGCGTGAGGCCCTTGAAGAGGATGATCGCCACGCCCCACTGGCGGAACTGCTCCTGCAACGCGATCAGCCGGGCTTCCGCATGGTAGAAATGGATGATCGGCATGGCGACGTGTTGCAGCAGGACGGCGCCGATATACCAGCCCAGGAGGCCGCCGCAGACGCTGGCCAGCGTGCACAGCGCCGCCAGCGCCCAGGCGCGGTCGCGGTGGGCCAGCACCATCGGCACCAGCAGGATGTCGGGCGGCAGGGGGAAGACGCTGGCCTCGGCGAACGCGATCACGGCCAGCCAGAGCGGGGCGTGGCGGCTGGCGGCCAGGGAAAGGGTGCGGGCGTAGAGGCGGTCGAGCATGATCGGTTCGCCATGTCGGATGTCAGGGGCGGGATGCCATGCGTTACAACGCCCGACAAGCGCCGCGTGAGCAAGCGGCGCAGGTTTAATGAAAGGGACGATGGTGCCGTTTGCCGACATGTCGGTTTCCGCCTTTTCCGGAGCGCCATGACGTTTCACGGTCTGGCGCGGAAAGGTGCGGGAGCGTTGGTGTGGGCGAAAGACCGGATCGGGGTACGAAAATCCCGTTTTGGGGAAGAGGGCGCGCATTGGGCGCGGCTATGCATGTGGCCATGATGTCTTCTCATGCCGTTCACGTTATCTCCGGCCTCCCGCGTTCGGGATCGACGCTGCTTGCCGCGCTCTTGAACCAGCATCCCGGCGTTCATGCCGCGGGGCATAATACCCCCGTCGCCCCTATGCTGGTGCGTCTGATGTCGCTGATGAGCGAAGGGGAATACGAGACGGCGTTTCGCGACGGCCAATGGCAGCGGCTTCTGCGGGGAGTGGTCGAGGGATACCATGCCGGTGCGCACGGCAAACCGGTGCTTGTGGATGTCGGCCGCGACTGGTGCGCGCATGTTCCATTGCTGGCCGCGCTGTATCCGGATGCGAAAATGATCTGCTGCGTCAGGGACCCGGTCTGGATCTTGAACTCGTTCGAGCGTCTCGTCGCCGGTGATCCGCTTCTGCGCTCGCGGCTGGTCCCCATCGCGCATCGCGCCACGCAACATGACCGGATCGACTACCTGATGTCTCGGGAGGGGGCATTCGGGTACGCATGGCGGCTTGTGAACGAGGCGTTTTTCGGCCCGCATGCGGATAGGCTGATGATCGTGGAGTACGATCGTCTGGTCCGCGACCCGCGTGGCGTGCTCGCTGAACTGGAAAAGTGCCTTGGGCTGGCCGCATTCTCCTACGATACGGAGAATGTGAAAGGGCCGGATACCTCGATTTTCGACAGCGCGCTTGGTACGCCCGGTCTGCATGCGGTCCGGCCCCGTGTCGCGCCGGTGAAGCGCGCCCTGACCCTTCCGCCGCATATGGTGGAACGGCTCGCGCACCAGATGTTCTGGCGCGAGCCCAAGCTCAACAGGGGGGCGGTCGTCATCGCCTGAATCGGGCCGTGCGCCGCAATTCGGACGGGTTGAGTCCGAACTGCCTGCGAAAGGCGGCGGAGAAATGGCCGGGGTTGCTGTACCCCAACGCGGTCGCGACGCTGAGGATGGAGTCATCGTCGGCGAGCAACAGGCGACGTGCTTCATCCATCCGTTCTTTCTGGAACAATGCGTAAACGCTGCTGCCATACAGGAGCCGAAAGCTGCGTTGCAGGCGCGAGACGCTCATGCCCGCCTGCCGGGCAAGACGGTCGAGACGCGGTGGCGCGGCAAGGTCGGCCAACAGACAATCGCGGACGGTCTGCATTTGCCGGACCTCGGCGCGGGAAAGGCGTGTCGGGGTTTCGTCCTGCCCGAAAACCTGTTCGACTAGGAGCCCCATGAAAGAGAGACTTCCGCCCAGCATCTGCAACTGGTTGCCCGGTACCGTGCGGTTTCGTGCCGCCCGCAGGCCGGTGGCCAGTCCCATCAGCTCGCGGCCGCCCCGGATCTGGCTGAAACAATGCCCCGAGCGCAGCCGCCGATCCAGCACGGTCGCATCCTCGGCCGACAGTTCGGCCAGCACCGAGGGGCTGATGGCGATGGTGACGCCGGACCCTGCCCCGGCCGTCTTGGTGAAGTCGATCAGGCAGCCGGGGCGGTAGGCGACGTAGGCATCGTTGCAGCCGCCTTCGGTGTTGTAGGACGCGAGCCCGTCATGGCAGTGGGCTTCGAGCCGCGCGGCACCATCGGTATAAGCCCCGAAATAGATCAGATCGTCGTCGTGGCGGACAGAATAACGAAACGCCTTTTCGGTCGTGGACTGCCAATAGAGAATCCGGATGCCGGTATTCAGGGCGATGAGCTGGGTGTAGGCGTTGAGCGTGACGATGGGGGGAAGCGCATCGGCCGCGCCAGGGCGGTTATAAACGCTCTCCGCCGAGATCGTGCCGGGGGAATCGTCCGGGCGCTTCGCCTCCGATGGGGTGGTTTTGGGGTCCAGTTCCGCCATTTTAGCGTGTCCCCGCTGTCAGGGCACATCGTCCGACATTGCTGTCGGTGCGCGTCCGCCGGTGGCCGGCGGGCATGGTGAGATCGGGACCGGGCAGCCTCTTTACGGGAGAGGCGGCGGGAAGGGTACGGCCTGGCTCCATCGGGATTGCGCTGGTGGCATTTTTTCTCGCCTGACCGGGCGTTGTCCGCGTCATGTGCCCGTTGCCGGCCTCTGGGGTCCGGACGACAATACGACGTGGTGGGAGCTGGTCCGCGAGCGGTCGCGGGGGCGGCGACTGGGATGGAATGGCCCGTCAGGGAAGTCACCTGGTATCCGGCATGTCCCTGCGCGGGTGGTCATCCGTCTGGCATCGAACGCGGAGACAGTCATGAACTCGTCCTTGTGGCCGTCGCGCCACAAAGAAAGATAAATCGCTGCCCGGCAAGTCAAGAAAAATGACGGCTGGCGCTGCGTGGATACATTGCGTTACCTTTGGGTTTGTATCGAGCGCCTTGTCCGCTTTTGCTTCCTTGTGGCCATTTCTGCATGGCCAGACATCTTGATTGCGTCAGACGCGGCGGTCATCAGGGCTCTAGCAGACCAGTGTGACGGTGGCGCGCAGGCCGTGCGGGGTGCGGTTGCCCAGGCGGATGTCGCCGCCGAGGCCCCAGATGATGTTGCGGGCGATCGCCAGGCCCAGGCCGGTGCCGCCGGTTTCGCGGTTGCGGCTGGTTTCGGCACGGACGAAGGGCTCGAACATCCGGTTCAGATCCTCGGGCGGCAGGCCGGGGCCGTCATCCTCGATCAGGACCGTGACCAGGCGTTCGCCCTCCTTGCCCGGTTGCGGCGGGGCCAGCGTGACCTGTGCGCCGCCGCCATAGAGGATGGCGTTCTGAACCAGATTGTTGAGCGCGCGCTTCAGCGCCACCGGGCGGGCCGCGATCGTGACCGCCGGCGGCGGTTCGGCGAAGCCGATCGCCTCGGCGTGGTCGGGGTGGGTTTCGGCGGCTTCGTCCAGGATGGTCTGGAGCAGGGCCGTCAGGTCCAGCCGGCCCATCGGTTCGCGCCGCGACGTGTCGCGGCCGAAGGCGAGGGTGGCGGAGACCATGGCTTCCAGTTCGTCGAGATCGGCCAGGAATTTGTTGCGCAGTTCGTCGTCCTCGACGAATTCGGCGCGCAGTTTCAGCCGGGTGATCGGGGTGCGCAGGTCGTGGCCGATCGCCGTGAGCATCAGGGTGCGGTCGGTCAGGAAACGCCGGATGCGGCTGGCCATGGTGTTGAAGGCCTGCGCCGCGCGGGCGATTTCCAGCGGTCCGTCCTCGGACATCGGCGGGGCGTTGACATCGCGGCCGAGGGCCTCGGCCGCCGCCGCCAGGGTGCCGACGGGAGCGACCAGCCGCCGTACGCCCCAGACGATGAGTACGCTGCCGGCCACCGTCATCAGCGCGAAGGCGGTGGGGAAGGTGGGGGAGCGAAACGGATTGGGCGAGGGCAGGGTGTAGCGGATGGTCAGCCATCGCGTTTCGTCGGGCAGCAGGAAGGACACCGCCCGGCCGCGCGCACCGTGGGGCAGCGTGCCGAACAGGATCTGCCGGGGCCGCATGTGGGCCGGCAGCGGCGGCAATCCCTGGGCGCCCCGGGAGAAGGGGGGCTGCTCGAAGGGCAGGTGCCCGAAGGGGGGGCGGCCCATGTGCATGTGGGCCATCGGGTCGTCGGCCGTCTGGTCGACCATGGCGGGATCGGGGCCGGGGGTGAGGGTGATGTGGAACGTCGCGGGCGGGTGCAGCGCCGCCAGTTCGGCCGCACGATTCTCCGGCTGGGTCTCGACGATCGAGCGGTAGATCATGCCGACATGATTCTGGCTTTCCTGCTGGATCATGCGGCGGTCGAAATCGATGCGGTCGAGCGCGTGGACGCCCAGGCCGATGGCCTCGATGATGCCCAGCCCCACGATCAGCAGCAGGCTGGTGCGGGCGGCCAGCGAACGGGGCAGGAACCAGCGGAACATGCGGCGGGGAAGGGCACGCGTTTCGGCGGCCGGCCCCGGATCGGCGGCGTTCATTCAGTTCGGGTCATGGGGTCGGGGCATGCGCGTGGGGCATAGAGCGCATTTAACGGCGTTCGACGTCGGATGCCAGCACGTAGCCGCCGCCGCGGACGGTCTTGATCAACTGTGCGTTGCGGCCGTTATCTTCCAGCTTGCGGCGCAGGCGGCTGATGGCGACGTCGATCGCGCGGTCGAAGGGGCCGGCCTGGCGGCCGCGCAGCAGGTCGAACAGCATGTCGCGGGTTAGCACCCGGTTGGCACGGTCGAGCAGGGCAATCAGCAGGTCGTATTCGCCGCCGGTCAGCGCGACCTCGGTGCCGTCGGGGTTGAGCAGTCGCCGGCGTGTGGCGTCCAGCGTCCAGCCCGAGAAATGGAGGCATTGCGTGTGGCCGTCGGGGCCGCGCGTGATGGGGGCTTCGCTCGTGCGGCGCAGGATGGCGCGGATTCGCGCCAGCAATTCGCGCGGGTTGAAGGGTTTGGCCAGGTAATCGTCGGCGCCCATTTCCAGCCCGATGATGCGATCGGTCTCGTCGCCCATCGCCGTGAGCATGATGATGGGGACATTCGCCTGCTCGCGCAGCCAGCGGGCGAGTTCCAGCCCGGATTCGCCGGGCAGCATCAGGTCCAGCACCACGATCTGGTAATGGCCGGCCAGCCATGCCTTGCGGGTTTCACGCCCGTCACGCGCCGTGGTGACGCGGAACATGTTGCGTTCGAGGAAACGGGCGAGAAGATCGCGGATTTCGCGGTCGTCATCGACGACCAGAATGTGAGGCATGGGCTCCATGCCTCTACTTTACCGCTCTTTTTCGGCCCGTGCAGTCGATGTTTCATTCGGTTGCAATTGGAGGGGAGCGGGCCTGTGGAAAAAAAAACGGTCCGGACCCCCTCGAAGCCTGTGACAGGAGCGCCCGGTTCATGCACAGGATTGGGGATGGAACATTCCACCCTGTCCCCGGTCGCGCGTACGCCCGGCCGTTTCGTGCGTCCGGCGGTTCTGGTCGGTGCGCTGTCGGTTCTTCTCGTCCTGTCGTCCGGGGCCGTGCGCGCGGCGGAGCAGGTGGGGCCGATACCGGCTGGCGCGCCGGGGGGAGGCTTTGTCGGCAATCCCGCGCGGGACATGCCGACGGGCGACCTGCCCGAGCTGACCTCGCCGCCGCCGCCGGCCCTGCTGGTGCCGCCGTCGCCCCGACCGGAGCAGGCGCATGGCGCGGCGGCCACGGCCACGCACCGGCTGGGCAGCCTGATCGACCGTGACGTGGTGGCGCCGGATGGCAACCATGTGGGGCAGGTGATCGACGTGCTGCTGGACCAGGAAGGGCATCCGGCCGCCGCCGTGGTGGATGTCGGCGGCTTTCTGGGGGTGGGCAACCGGCGTGTGGCCATTGCCTGGGATGCGTTCGTGATGAGCGGGCTGACGGAAAAAAGTCCGGTCAAACTGCGCATCGATGCCGCCAGTGTGCGCTCGGCGCCGGCTTATGACGCGACGTCGATGGATGTGAAGGTGATTCAGGCGCCACCGCCCGCGCCCACGCCCGCAGGGCCGGCCGCGCCGGGGGCGGCGGGGGGGGGGG
>NZ_JBDNXE010000126.1:0-10644 GCF_047721585.1 Gluconacetobacter sp. | reverse complement strand
TTTTGCTGGTCGGGGCGCCCCGCCGCGCCAGCACCGGGCAGATCCTGCGGGCCGCCGAACGGGAATTCGGCCGCGACGGCTACAAGGGGGCCAGCATGGCCGGCATCGCCGCCGCGGCCGGCCTGCCCAAGGCCAACATCCATTATTATTTCGGCACCAAGGAGGACCTGTACCGCGCGGTGCTGGAAAACATTCTGGACAACTGGCTGGGCGACGCAACGGTCTGGATTCACGCCGACGCCACACCCCGCGCGGCGCTGGAAGGCTATATCCGCTCGAAAATCGCCTTCTCGCGCGACCGGCCCGACGCCTCGCGCATCTTCGCGCACGAAGTCCTGCAAGGCGCGCCGAACATCCAGAATTACTTCAACACGTCTCTGCGCGACTACGCCCAGACGCTGGAGGACGTCTTCAGCATCTGGCAGCGAACCGGACAGATGCGCCCCATAAACGGCGCGCATTTCCTGTTCTGCATCTGGGCAATGACCCAGACCTATGCCGACATGAGCGCCCAGGTCTGCACGGTGCTGCGCAAGCCCGCTCTCGCCGAGCAGGATTACAACGACGCCGCCAACACGATCATCACGCTGATTCTAAACGGGATAGAAATGACCTGATATCCGTCCTACGCTTGCATCCGGTGCTCCCCCTCCATCCGTTCCCGCACCCGCATTCACGGTATCGCACCGGTCATCCATTTATCTGACGACACGATCCGCCCCACACCGTCACACCGGCCCGCGCGGGCAAGGCCAGGCCCGCCGGCAACACGGCGCGGATCGCATTGCAGGAGAGCAGACATGATCAGTTCGGGCGTCCTTCAGGCCGGCGGCAACATCACGGTGGACGGCACGGCACTGTGGGCCGACATCCTGGAAACCGCGCGGATCGGCGGCACCCCCAAGGGCGGCATCCGGCGCCTGACCCTGACGGAGGAAGACCGCCAGGTACGCGCATGGTTCGCCGCCGCCTGCACATCCCTGGGCTGCACCGTCACCCACGATTCGATGGGCAACCAGTTCGCCCGCCGCCCCGGCCGCGACGCCGGCCTGCCGCCGATCACGATGGGCAGCCATCTCGACACCCAGCCGACCGGCGGCAAGTTCGACGGTATCGTGGGCGTGCTGGGCGGCCTGGCCGTGCTGCGCGCCCTGCACGCATCGGGCCACGAGACCCGCCACCCGATCGAACTGATCAACTGGACGAACGAGGAAGGCTCGCGCTTCGCCCCCGCCATGCTCGCCTCCGGCGTCTTCGCCGGCGTGTTCACCGAGCAGGAAGCCCTGGACAAGACCGACCGCGACGGCATCCGCTTCGGCGACGCGCTGGCGGCCATCGGCTATCGCGGCGCGTCACCCTGCGGCCAGCATCCGGTCGCCGCCTATTTCGAACTGCATATCGAACAAGGCCCGATCCTGGAAGCCGAGGAGAAAACCATCGGCATCGTCACCGGCGTGCAGGGCATGCGCTGGTACGAAGTCACGCTGACCGGGCGCGATTCACACGCCGGCACCACCCCCATGCCCATGCGCGCCGACGCCCTGCTGGCGGCGGCCCGGATCATCGAGGCCGTCAGCACGGTCGCCCTGGCCCATGGGCCGGATGCGGTCGGCACGGTCGGATTGCTGGAAAACCGCCCCAACAGCCGCAACGTCGTCCCCGGCGAAGTCTTCTTCACCATCGACCTGCGCCACCCCGACGACGCGGTAGTGATGGCGATGGAAACCGACCTGCGCGAACGGATCGAGCAGATCGTCACCGACGCCGGAATCGCCCTGGCGATGGAGCGGGTGTGGGACTCGCCGGCCGTGCATTTCGACCCCGCCTGCATCGCCTCGGTCCGCACGGCCACCGAATCCTTCGGCTATCCGGCACGCGATATCGTCTCGGGCGCCGGGCATGACGCCGCCTACATGGCCCGCGTCGCCCCCACGACCATGATCTTCGTCCCCTGCGCGGGCGGCCTCAGCCACAACGAGGCGGAAAGCGCCGAGCCGGGCGATGTCGCGGCCGGCGCCAACGTGCTGCTGCGCGCGGTGCTGGACGCCGACGCAAGACTGAATCCCTAACCATCCCTAACCATATAGTGAGCGGCAACCGGGCAAAAAATCATCTAGCCCGGCGACGCCGCGTGTTCCATCCTGCGATGGTTGCGGGGCCGTGATGGTTATCTCCAGGCCGGACGGGCTCGCATGTTCGATCTCAGGAGCCTTCCGCGATGCCGCCGACCAATCACGATGCGTTCTGGATGCCGTTCACGGCCAACCGGCAATTCCGCCGGACGCCGCGCATGCTGGTTGCGGCAGACGGCATGTATTACACGTCCGAGGACGGGCGGAAGGTTCTCGACGGCTGCGCCGGCCTATGGTGCGTGAATGCGGGCCATAACCGCCCCCGCATCACCGAGGCGGTCCAGAAGACCATCGCCACGCTGGATTTCGCGCCGACCTTCCAGATGGGCCACCCGCTGGCCTTCCAGGCAGCCGACCGGATCGCCGCCCTGGCGCCGGGCGACCTGAATCACGTCTTCTTCTGCAATTCGGGGTCCGAGGCCGCCGATACCGCGCTGAAGATCGCCATCGCCTATCACCGCGTGCGCGGCGACGGCGCCCGCACCCGCCTGATCGGGCGCGAACGCGGCTATCACGGCGTGGGGTTCGGCGGCATTTCCGTCGGCGGCATCTCCGGCAACCGCAAGCTGTACGGCGCGCTGCTGACCGGCGTCGATCACCTGCCCCACACGCTGGACCTGGAGCGCAACGCCTTCACCAAGGGCCTCCCGGCCTACGGCGCGGAACTGGCCGACAATCTGGAACGCATCGTCACCCTGCACGACCCCTCGACCATCGCCGCCGTCATGGTGGAACCCATGGCCGGATCGACCGGCGTGCTGCCGCCCCCCGTCGGCTACCTGAAGCGCCTGCGCGAGATCTGCGACAAATACGGCATCCTGCTGATCTTCGACGAGGTCATCACCGGTTTCGGCCGCATGGGCGGCACGCCCTTCGCGTCCGAGAAATTCGGCGTGCTGCCCGACATCCTCACCTGCGCGAAGGGCATCACCAACGGCACCATCCCGATGGGCGCCGCGATCGCGCGCGATCATGTGTACGAAGCGTTCATGAACGGCCCCGAAACCGGGATCGAACTGCCGCACGGCTACACCTATTCCGGCCATCCGGTCGCCTGCGCCGCCTCGCTCGCAACCCTCGACACCTACGCCGAGGAAAACCTGTTCGAGCGCGCGGGCGACATCGCCCCCTATTTCGAGGAAGCCGCCCACGCCCTGCGCGGCCTGCCCCACGTCATCGACATCCGCAATGTCGGCCTGGTCGCGGGGATCGAACTCAGCCCCCGCCCCGGCGCGCCGGGCGCGCGGGCGTACGAGATTTTCGACCGCGCGTTCCACCAGGGCGTGCTGGTCCGCTACACCGGCGATGTCATCGCCATCTCCCCGCCGCTGATCATCCAGAAATCCGAGATCGACCAACTGTTCGGCACGCTGGCCGACATTCTCCGCACGGTCGAGTAGAAGATAAAGGGCACGCATGGCAGACACCACGCCCGCCGGCTACGATCCGGGCCTGTACAACGCCGACCTGGCACCGGTCCCGCCCGCGCGGCGGGACTGGACATGGCTGAACATGGCCACGGTCTGGATGGGCATGGTCCACAATATCGTGGTCTACGAGGCCGCGGCGGGGCTGATGGCCCTGGGTTTCTCGGCATGGGAATGCCTCCAGGTCGTCGCGGTCGCCTATGTCGTCCTGTTCCTGGCGATGTGGTTCAACGCGCGCGCGGGCACACGGTACGGCATTCCGTTCTGCGTGCTGATCCGTTCCGCCTTCGGCCCGTCCGGCGCGCAGGTTCCGGTCCTGCTGCGCGGCTTCTGCGCCATCTTCTGGTTCTCGGTGCAATCCTACGCCGCCGCCCAGGCCGTCGATGCCATCCTCTCGACCCTGATCGGCGGCTGGCGCGCGCTCCATCCGTCGTTCCTGGGCATGCAGGCGCATATGTGGCTGGCCATGGCGCTGATCTGGGCCCTGCATGCCTGGATCGCCGGCCACGGCGTGCATCGCATCCGCAATTTCGAGCTGGTCGCCGGCCCGCTGGTCATCGCCATCGGTCTGCTGGCCACCATCTGGGCGCTCAGGGTCGGCCACGGGCCGGGGCCGTTGTTCGCGCAGCCGTCGCGCCTGCATGGCGGCGCGTTCTGGTCCGCCTTCGCGCTGGGCGTCACCGGCATGATCGGCATCTGGGCGACCTTCGCCGTCAACATTCCCGACCTCTCGCGCTTCGTCCGCTCCGAGCGCGACCAGGTGATCGGCCAGGCCATCGGCCTGCCGGTCACGGCCCTGGTCTTCACCCCGATGGGCATCATCACCACCTCGGCCACCATGATCCTGTTCGGCCGGCCGATCTGGAACCCGGTCGAACTGCTGCTGACATTGAATCACCCCGTGATCACGGTGCTGGGCGGGGCCACACTGGTGCTGGCCACCCTGTCGGTCAATGTCGTGGCCAACATCATGCCCGCCGCCTACGACCTGATGAACCTGATGCCACGCCGGCTGAATTTCGACCGTGCGTCCTCCCTGGTGCTGGTGCTGGGCGTCTTCTTCGTGCCCTGGATGTGGTTCGACGACGCGGCGAGCATCTATCAGGTGCTGAACGTGGTCGGCGGCCTGCTGGGGCCGGTCACCGGGATCATGCTGGCCGATTTCTACCTGGTGCGCCGCCAGATGCTGGACATACCGGCCCTTTATCGCCGGGGCGACCATTATGACGGACGCAACGGCTGGAATCCCCCGGCACTGGTCGCCTTCGCGGCCGGCGGCGCACTGGCCTCCGCCGGCCAGTTCCTGCCGGCCCTGTCCGGGATCAGCGCCTTCTCATGGTTCGTCGGCGTCGCGGCCGGCGCCGGGATCTATCTGGCCCTCTCCCCGCGCCACCTTCCCGAGCCGGTGAACCAGAGCATATCGCCGTCGGGCGCCTGATTCCGCCTAACGGGCCGAACGACCCTCACTGCGGATAGGCGGAATCCCGCAGCACGCGCCCAGGCTCGAAATGCGCGATCCTGCACGCATGATCCTGCAATTCCTCGCCCGACGCGCGGTCGCCCGACACCGGCTTGACCATATCGTCCAGCAGGATGAAACCGGGCCGCCCACCGGGCCACACCGTCCCCACCACCACCAGCGTATGCCCGCCCATCTCGCGCGCCGGATCGGCCAGCGAGGCCGCCAGCCGCCGGAACGGATAGGCGCCATCCAGCTCCTGCCCGTCGATCCGCGTGGCGCGGTAGCGATGCCCCGCCAACGTCAGCGGCGTCCAGCCGGCGCCGATCTGCGGCCGCGCCCAATGCAGCGCCACGCGGATCTCGGGCGCCAGGCAATCGACGTGGATATGCAACTGGTTCTGCGAACGGCCACGCTGCGAATTGATCGCGAGCGCCACCGCCTCGCGCGGCATGGTATGGCCCAGCCCCGCCAGCACGCGGCCGACCTGGTGCCACGCCGCACCGAAATAATCCGGCGCGGTCGGGCTCAGGATCGCGGGGTCTTCCATTCCGGTGACCCGATCGGTCGGAATCAGCAGATACTGCGTCGCACCGTCACGGTCCTTCAGGACCGCATAGCCATGGACGAGGTCGACGGCGGCACACGGCGCGGGTGTATTCTCGCCCAGTTCGTCGGGCACGCACCGCCCATGCACGATCTTCCACAGCACATCCGGATCATGGTCGGGTTTGGGCGGACCATTGGCCCGCGCGGTCGCCAGCAACACCCCCGCCGCCATCAGCGCGGGAAGACACCACCCCAGTACCCGAGGCTTCATGCCGTGCCGGCCTCCTCGATCCGCGCGGGCAGCGCGAATGCTTCGGCCAGCCGGTCCAGCCGGCGCCGCACGCTTTCACCGCGCACCACGCCACGCCCCTGCGCCAGATGCAGGGTCACTTCCCCGGCCGAACGCTTGATCCATGTCCCGTCGAGCAGTTCCTCGGTCCCGCCGCACACCGTATAGGCCAGCCGCAGCACCAGCCCCAGGACGAGCGCGCGCTGGAAATCCTCGGCCGTCAGCAGCAAGCGCGACGGTTGCAGGAAATCATGGCCCAGTTCGGCCTCATAGCGCACCGCCAGCGTCAGGGCGACGAAGGCGCGGGCCTGATGATCGAACCCGACGCCCTGCATCCGCAGCACCCGCAGATAGGTCTGCTCGGCCCGGTATTCAGGATGATCGTACGACCCGATATCCGACAGCAGGCACGCCGCCCGGCGCAGCCGGCGCTGCGGCGTGCTCTCATCGCCAAAGAGCGGGGCCGTCCAGTTCATCAACTGGTCCGGCAGGGTCTCGCTGCGCCCAAGACGGCGGCACATCTCGCGCGCCACGGCTTCCTGCGGGTCCAGCGCCGCGACCGACGCCGCGACCCGGCGCATGTACCACCCCTCGCGCAGCCCATCGACGCAGAAGACCACGCTCGATGGCTGCAACCGGCGCAGCAGACGGCGCAGCACGATGGCGGCGAAGGGCACATCCTCCAGCCGCTTGCGCGGCGCGCCGGGCACCCGCTCCAACGCGCGTCGCGGCGTGTTGACGACCCAGTCGGTCATGTCCCGCGCCCCCTCGCCCGACAGGGTGAAGAGATGCACGATATTCAGCGGATAATTGGTCCGGGCGATCTGCAACCGCGCCAGCGCGCGGAAAGCGCCCCCCACCAGATAGAGCGGCCGCCCCACCACATCGTCCAGCCAGCCGACCTGCGCGATGTCGGCATCGGCAATAGTCCGCGCCTTCTGCAAATCCCCCTCGGCACGGTCGTTCAGCCGGATCACCCCCAGCCGCAGGGTGCAGGCATCCAGCTTCCGCCCGGCGGAAAGGCGGATCAGTTCCAGCGACCCGCCGCCGATATCGGCCACCAGCCCATCGGCCTCCGGCAGCCCGCACAGCACGCCGGTCGCCGAATAATCGGCCTCTTCCTCACCCGAAAGCACGCGGATCGGCACGCCGGGCATCCGCGCGCGCAGGGCGGCGACGAATTCCGGGCCATTGGTCGCATCGCGCACGGCGGCGGTGGCCAGGATCTCGAACGGGTCGGCATCCATGCCCCGCGCGATGGCATGGAACCGGTCCATGACCTGCATCGCCAGGCCCACGCCCTCCTCGTTCAGCCGCCCGGTGGCATTCAGCCCCCGCCCCAGACGCAGCACCGCCTTTTCGTTGAAGATGGGAATCGGATTCCGCGAAATACCGTCAAAGACGACCAGCCGGACGGAATTGGACCCCAGATCGACAACGGCCGAACGGCGATGCGGAACCCGGATCATCGGGCCAGGCACATGCGAACGGCGACCGACGGAAGCTGCGTCATGCTGAAACCTTCACTGGAACCTTCACTGAAACCCTCAATCATCGAGTATCCGGTCCTGATGCCGCGGCAACGGCGTGCTGACCCGGACGGCACTGTCCTGCGCGGCAGTCCCCCGCCCGGACAGCGAAGGATTGGTCATGAAATAATCATGGGCCGAAAACGGCCGGGCACCGGGTTCGAGCCGCCGCCACACGCCGTTCTGCTGCAACACCCAGG
The DNA here is from genome assembly GCF_047721585.1 of Gluconacetobacter sp. Lineage (NCBI taxonomy): Bacteria > Pseudomonadati > Pseudomonadota > Alphaproteobacteria > Acetobacterales > Acetobacteraceae > Gluconacetobacter > Gluconacetobacter sp. Next base: position 3,059 of record NZ_JBDNXE010000126.1, on the reverse strand, counting down.
ATTGCAGATTGTCTTTCAGGTCCGTGACCATGATCTGGTCCAGGACCTGTGCGTGCACCGTCGGGTCGCGCATCGGTACCATGCTTTCCACCCGCCAGTCCATGTTCCGCACCATCCAGTCGGCGGAAGAAATATAGACCTTGGCATAACGCGACGGCAGCCGATGTCCGTCGCCGAAGGCGAAGATCCGGGAATGTTCCAGAAAGCGCCCCACGATCGACTTGACGCGGATATTCTCCGAAAGCCCCGCCACCCCCGGCCGCAGGCAGCAGATACCGCGCACAACGGCCATGATCCGCACCCCGGCGCAGGAGGCACGATACAGGCGGTCGATCAGGTCCGGATCGACCAGCGAATTCATCTTCAGCCAGATCTGCCCCGGCCGCCCGGCGCGCACATGCTCGATCTCGGCCTGGATCAGCTCTTCCAGCGTGCGGCGGATCGTCACCGGCGAGAAGGCGATGGCCTCCATCCGCGCCGGCATGGCATAGCCGGTCATGTAATTGAACAGCCGCGCCGAATCCCGCGCCAGTTCCGGGTCACAGGTAAAGAACGAGAGGTCGGTATAAATCCGCGCCGTGATCGGATGATAGTTCCCGGTGCCGAAATGGGCATAGGACCGCAGCGTCCCGCCCTCGCGCCGCACGACCAGACTGAGCTTGGCATGGGTCTTCAGGTCCGCGAAGCCGAACACCACCTGCGCCCCGGCCGCCTCCAGCGCGCGGGCAAGGCGGATATTGGCTTCCTCGTCGAAACGGGCGCGCAGTTCCACCATCGCGGTGACCGATTTCCCGGCCTCGGCCGCCTCGATCAGCGCCTTGACGATCGGGCTGTCGCGCGAGGTCCGATACAGCGTCTGCTTGATCGCGACGACCGCCGGGTCCTGGGCCGCCTGCCGCAGGAACTGCACCACCACGTCGAAACTCTCGAACGGATGATGGACGATCATGTCCTTCGCGCGGATGGCGGCAAAGCAGTCGCCCCCGAAATCGATCACCCGCTCGGGAAAGCGCGGCGTATAGGGCGGAAACAGCAGTTCGGGCCGATCGTCCACGATCAGTTGTTTCAGGTCCACCACCCCGATCAGCCCCGGCTGGATCTCGATCTCGTCGGGCGGCACGTCCAGGTCGGTCGCCACCGCCTGCCCCAGATCGGGCGGCATGCGGGAATCGATATCCAGATGGATCACCACCCCCCGGCGCCGGCGCTTCAGCGCGCTTTCGTAGGAGCGGACCAGATCCTCGGCCTCGTCCTCGAATTCCACGTCGGTGTCGCGGATCACCCGCAGCACGCCCCAGTCGCCCGCCACCATGCCGGGGAACAGCCGGTCGATGCACAGCGCGATCATGTTTTCCAGCATGATGAACCGGGCGACGCCGGGCGGCGACAGGCTGGCCGGCAGGCGGATGAAGCGGTCGATCTGGGCCGGCAGCAGGATCATCGCGCTCATGACGAAGCGCCCGCTCTCCTTGCTCATCAGCCGCAGCGAGAGGGCCAGACCCATATGCGGAATGAACGGCAGAGGATGCGCGGGGTCGATCGCCAGCGGCGTCAGAACGGGAAAGACCCGGTCCATGAAGCAGCTATCCAGCCATTCGCGGTCGGCGTCGGTAATATGGTCCAGGCCGCAGACAACGACTCCGGCGTCGGCCAGCAGGCCGCGCAGATCCTTCCAGATCCGCTGCTGCTCGCGCAGCAGGCGCGCGGTGCGGGTGCGCACGGCCGCAAGCTGCTGCGCCGGGGTCAGCCCGTCGGGCGACATGCTCAGCAGCCCTTCGCGCACCTGCCCCACCAGGCCGGCCACGCGCACCGAATAGAATTCGTCCAGATTCCCCGCGCTGATCGACAGGAAACGCAGCCGCTCCAGCAGCGGATTGCGCGGATTATCCGCCTCGTCGACCACCCGCTGGTTGAAATCGAGCCACGACAATTCGCGATTGATGAACCGGGCTGGGCAATGCAGGTCGATCGGCGGTGGCGGCGGTGTCTGCACGGGTGGCGCCAACCGCCGCCGCGTCGCCGGCGCGGCCACGCGCTTGCCGGTCGTCCGTCCGGATGTCCGGCGCGCGGGCGTTTTCCCCGTCGGTCTGGTCAATCCACTCTCCTGCCACAAATCCGCCTTCGTCCGTCAAACTAGGCGGAACCACCTGTCCTGCCAACGCGGTAGTATATGAAGTTTTCCTAGCGGACAGGCAGATCGGCCAGCCGCTCGGCCGGGATCTCGCCTTGGTCCAGCAGGTCATGCAGCGCCGACACCGCCAGCGCGCGGGTCACGCGCCGCCCCGCCGCCAGCCCGGCCTGATCCAGCCGGATCGCGGCATCGCGAATGGCCGAGGCGGTGCGCGGCAGGCGGCGCAGCAGCCATTCCGTCACCGGCTGGCTGACCACGATCTGCCGGTCCGCCAGATGGCGTAGCAGCAGAATCCGCAACAGCGCATCTTCGGGCTGGCGCAGTTCGATCGCCATCGTCGCACGCAGCCTGCTGGCCAGGTCCGGCAGGTCAACCGGCCAGCGCGCGGGCGCCAGCCGCGCCGCCATCACCAGCGCAATCCGCTGTTCGCGCGCCGCGTTCAGCAGATGCAGGATCGCCTGCTGATCCGCCGCATGGTCCGCATCATCCACCGCCACGGCGCGAAAGGTCTCCGCCGGCCCGTCGAGCAGTTCCCCCAGCATCGCGCGCGTCACATCGGGGCCACGCAGCAGCACGGCCCCCTGCTCCCGCGCCCAGATTTCCAGCAGGTGCGTCTTGCCGGCACCGGCCGCGCCCCACAGCGCCAGCCTGTGCTCGGGCCACGGATTCACCCCCAGCAGCCACGCCCGCGCGGCGTTGTTCGACCCAGCGGCGACGAAATCGGCGCGGGCGAAGCGGCTGCGATGCCCAAAGGGCAAGGCAAGCTGGTCCACGCCGCCCGCCGGCACCTGTTCGCCCGGATTCTGCACCGCCTGTTCAACCACTGCTTTGCGTGCCGCCTTCGCCTGCCGTAAAGGAACCCAGAGCGTTTACCCTACCTCGCCCCATTCTTCGACCCCCGCCGTTCACGAAGGCCCTGCATATGACC